>DMMN01000296.1 GCA_003453835.1 Bacteroidota bacterium
TTTCGGCTGCAAAAGTTTCTGCTCACCTTCGGCCCCGCGGGCAAAGGTTAAGACCTGTTTCAGGATATCCGCTCCCCGCTGTGTACTGACGGCCATCGTGTCGAGCATTCTCAAGCTCTGTTGATCCTGAACATTCTTGCGCACAATATCGATTCCCATCATGATCGGACCAAGGACATTGTTCAGATCATGCGCGATTCCCCCGGCGAGGACGCCGATGCTCTCCATCTTCTGTGCCCGTATCATCTGTTGCTCAAGCTTGCGGTGTTCTGTGTTGTCGAAAACGTATCCCCTGATTTCTACGAGATCACCCTGTTTGTCGAATTTCCCCACTGCATTCTCGATCACATGAAGCTGTTTCCCGTCCACCCGGAGCATTTCTTCCTCATAATATTCCAACTTCTTGTGTTCCTTGAGGAGACGCAGGAATTTCTCGTGCTGCATCGGTTCTTTGTAGTGTTTGAGAACGTTACCCATCAACGCATCGTCAACGGAATCATACCCAAAGATCTTTGCAAACGCAGGGTTACATGCGATCAGTTTCCCTTCCTCTGTCGAGACGTAGTCGCCCGCCAGATCTTCTTCAAAGAATCTCCTGTATTTTTCTTCTGACTCCTGCAACGACTCTTCAGCCTCCTTGCGCACAGTAATGTTGTGGCTGATACCGACGATTCCAATAACATTGCCTTGAGAATTGTGCAAAGGGACCTTTGTAGAAAGGGTCCAACTCTTTTCTCCGTTTTCTAGAATCGCGCATTCTTCCTTTTCGTGCTGGGACTTGCCCGATTGGACTACACGCTGGTCATCATCATATTGCAGTTTTGCCACTTCGTTAGGACGATAGTCAAAGTCCGTTTTCCCTACCATTTCTTCCAATGACTTTGCCCCAAGCGCATGCATATGAGCTACATTGTTGAGGAGGAATCTGCTCTCAGCGTCTTTGGCATAGATCCTATCTGGAAGGTTGTCGATCAGTGTCCGCAGCATGTTTCGTTCGGATGCGAGTGCTTCCAGAGCCTGTATGCGTTCGGTGATATCAATTGTTTGTGTAATAAAATATCGCGGCTGATGATTGACGTCTCTGACTAGTGATATTGAAACGTGAGCCCAAATTGTCCGTTTGTCTTTGCGTATATAGCGTTTTTCAAACGATGCAGTATCAGCTTCACCGTGTAGCATTGTTCTTGCTTCTTCTAAAGCAACAGATAAATCATCGGGGTGGGTGATGTCATTGAAAGTAAGATTCTTCAGTTCATCTTCTTCATAGCCTACTATTTTTCCAAAAGCGTTGTTAATTCGCTGGAATCGAAAATCAATCCCCACAACGCACATACCCACAGCGGCATACTCAAATGAATGCCTGAATCGTTCTTCGCTTTCTCGCAGCGCTTGTTCTGCCCGCCTACGCTCGGTGATGTCGCGTCCATAGAAATTCACATATCCAGTATTCGCAATGGGCGCGATCATAATCGAATAGAATCGATCTTCGCATTCGATATCGAAAGTCGTCGAAGTGGATTGCTTCACAGCGTCGGCAACCCGTTGCGACCAATCTGGCGGTAAATATTCGTTCACCGTGCATTTCCACTGACGAAGCATCGGCTCGCTGGCCGGATTGGCGTACGTGATTGTTCCGCCCTGTTGCACCCGCATGACCAGATTGGGATTCTCTCTCGGAAAACGCGCGAGGATCTCGTTCATTTCTTGCGCCTTCTTGTGCTCGGCGACCTCGGCTGTCAACGCAGCGGTCCGTTCCTGCACTAAATGTTCCATCTGCTCCCGCATCCTCACGCGCTCAAGAGCGATCCCGATCTGGTTGCCGATGCCGTTGAAGGTCTGAAGATCGTCATCGCCAAATGCGAGTTGACCGGAAACAACAAGGTTCATGATGCCGACGGCGCGATCATTGATCAGGAACGGAATGGCTAGGTGCGAATGCTGCCCAGGCGAGTCGCCATCGATCCTTACCAGTCGCTCGCAGTCGGGAATGATCGTGGTTTGCTGCAGTTCCCCGGAAAGAATTTGGCGGCGACAGAGACACATTCCGTCCAGTGCCCCGCCTTTTTTGTGGTCGAGCGAGAGGCCACGGACAGCTGCAACACGGAAGCCAGCTTCTCCTTCCGGCAAGGCTATCCAGCCGGCTTTGAAGCCGGGGAGCTCCAGGGCGCGGCTCAGTACCTGTTCCACCAATTCTTGCTCAGTGGTTGCCTGGTTCAGTTGTTTGGCAATTTGATAGAGACCATGCAGGGTAATGTTTGCGCGATCAATCTCTCTTCCCCTCTCGGCGAGTTCCGCATTCAGCTGCACAGCCTGGTCGTACGTCGATATGAGCAAATCCAGAATCTGCTGGCGATCCGCAGTGATGAAGTGTTTCTGGCCGCCGAGATAAAGCTCCACTCCCATCTGGAGTTTGTCGCTCTTTCGCAGCTTTCGGTTGACAAGGATATATTCGACGCGCGAAAGGAGGTACCGCTCATCGAACGGTTTCTTAATGAAGTTGTCAGCGCCACATTGAAGTCCCTTGATGATATCCTCCGGGCTCGCCAATGATGTCAAAAGGATAACGGGGATCTCTTTCAGACTCGCATCAGATTTCATTTCCGCACACAGTGCGTACCCATCCATTTCGGGCATCACAATATCGCTGATGACAAGGTCTGGTCGGCGTTTCCGCAGGTGTTGCAGCGCCTGCATCCCATTCGAGGCGGTCTTGATAGTGAATCCGTGACCTTCAAGCAGGTGTTGGATCTGTTCCTGCTGAGTCGGACTATCTTCGACAACGAGGATTTCGCCGTTCTTGGTGTTCGTTTTTGTACTCTTCATTGTTCAACTCCCCGACAAAAAATTGGCGTTTTTTAGCATTTCTCCACGAGGGATGCTAGCGTGAGAGCAATGCTCTTTGGCGGTAACACATATATGGCAGCATCGATCTTTACTGCTTCTCCAGGCATCCCAAATACGACCGAACTCTGTTCGTCTTGCGCAATTGTCACCGCCCCCAGTTCCTTGAGTATTTTGAGTTCATCCGCCCCATCTTCACCCATCCCTGTCAGTAATACACCGATGGAGCCCCCGCCGAATGACCTCGCAACGGAGCGGAAGAGGTACGCGACCGAGGGGCGCAGACCATTTTCCGGATCGTCTTTGCTGAGTTGTATTTGACCGCTGGTTTGCACACCCATGTGATAACCATCGGGAGCGGCATATGCATGACCCGGTTGGATTTGTTCCCCGTGGGCTGCGATATGGGTCGGGACCCCCGTCGATTGGGTAAGCCATTCGACAAAACCCTGCAAGAAGCCGGTCGCCATGTGTTGAACAATGAGGATTGGAATCGGAAAGTTCTTTGGCAGAAGCGACAAAACGGCTTCGAGAACCAAAGGCCCTCCCGTTGATGCCCCTATCGCGACGATCCGAACATCCGGAAGTTCTTTCTCCGTTTTCAATTTCGGCATCAATGGGACCGGTGCTTCCTTGATCGGCCGGGGCCATCGTCTTACAACCTTAACCTCAGCCATCGCTTTCACCGTCTGAATCAGTTCCTTTGCCGTTGGGACATATTCTGGATGACCCGGACTGGTCGGACGATGAACGACTGCGAGCGCACCAGCTTCCAACGCTTGAAATGGAGCGGAGACTTCCTCCTGACTCGAACTTCCACTTACGATGATGATCGGGGTAGGAACTGTTTCCATGATACGACGGGTTGCATCAAAGCCGTTCATTTGGGGCATATGGATATCCATCGTGATCACATCGGGCCTCTTTTCCCTGGCCGCCTCAACAGCTTCAAGGCCATTGCTTGCAGTGCCGACAACCCGGATGTCGGGATCCGAACTGAGAACATTGATCAGGAATTCGCGAATGACTGCCGAATCTTCAACGACAAGGACATTAATCATGATGATCCTTCTTCTAACCTGTGGACCTCAGACGAGTTTTTGAAGAACTTCCAACAAATTGCTTTGATCGAAGCTGCTTTTCACGAGATACGCGTTGGCGCCGACATCGATTCCCCGTTCACGGTCCTCCCTCGATTCGAGAGCGGTCAACAGCACCACCGGCAGCTCTGCAAACTTTTTCTCCCCCCGGATCCTGGTGGTCAAATCAAAACCGTTCATCCTCGGCATATCGACATCGGACAAAATAACATCGAATTCGTTCGTCCGCAGTTGGGTGAAACCGTCGACTCCGTCGACGGCCGTCGCCACGACGTACCCGGCCATCTCCAAAATGTTCTTCAACAGTGTTCGCGCTGTGATAGAGTCTTCCACAACGAGAACGGATTTCTTTTTCACTTCACCTTTCTTCCCGCCAGCAGGCTCCGGTTCTATCGCAGCGTGGGTCGCGCGAACCGCAGACTTTATCAGCTCAAACGGGTTGAGGATCGGCACGACTGTTCCGTTCCCGAGGACTGTTGCACCGGAAAAATTCTCTACGCGGCTGAGCTGGGGGCCGAGACTTTTGACCGATACTTCCTGCTCGCGGAGCACCTCATTGACCAGGAACGCAATCCGCGTGTTTCCAGAAGCAAGGACAACAGCGGGCAGTTTCTTTTCCGGTTCGCGGGGAGGCTCTTGTCTTGGAAGCTGCAGGACATCCTCCAATCGCACAAGGGAAATCGCCTCTCCCTGCAGCTCGATCGTCTCCCTGTTCTCAACGGTTCTAATCTGGCTCGATGTGACAGCCAAGGCTCGCTCAATATTCAGACTCGGGATTACGAACAATCGGTCTCTCAATCGAACAAGCAATCCCCGGAACCTGGCGAATGTCAGGGGAAGAGAAATGCGGAATGTCGTTCCTTCGCCAGCGTGCGTCTCGAACGAAACGACGCCCCCCAGGCGTTCCACTTTTTCGCGCACGATGGTGAGGCCCAGGCCCCTGCCGGAAACATCCGTAACAAACGGACTCGTGGTAATTCCGGAAGCAAAGATGAGCGGCAAGACCTCCTCATCGCTCGGCTGGTGCGCCTCATCGTATGTGATGAGGCCAGCTTTCTTAACTGCCGCACGGACTCTTGCCGCGTTGATTCCAGGGCCGTCATCAGCGACGATGATTTCGACTTTATCGCCCTCCTGATGCGAGACAGCCATGGTGATTGATGCACGCGGAGGTTTTCCCTTTCGCTCCCGCTCGTTTGGTTTTTCCACACCATGATCGACACAGTTTCTCACCAAGTGCACGAGGGGATCCTTCATTTCCTCCAGGATTCGCCTGTCCGTCTCGATCTCGGCCCCGCGCAGTGTCAATTCTATTTCTTTCCCCTGTTCACGCGAAAGCTCGCGAACAAATCTTGGAAATATTCCCAGCACCGTGGAGAATGGAAGCATGTGGATCTTTTTCACATCATTGAGGAGGTTATCAACCATGGTGGCAATGGACCGATGGTCTTGATCGGTCAATCGGATGAGTGCGCTCGCTTCTCCGTCGAGCGATCGGATGAAAGCCTCGTTTGACTGCAGGAATTCGGAAACCTTTCTGGCATGGACTCCATCCGTTCCGAATCCGTTTCCGTTCTTTTCAAACGCTCGCATCAAGGAATGAAATTCCGGTTGGATGCTCCTCCATTCTTTGCGTAAGAATGAAATGTTGGTGCCGACGCGTCGGAGGTCGATACTGAGCTGTCCTACCGCTAACTTTGCCGAGAGCATTTCTTCCGCTTGAAGCATAAGGGACTCAAGTCTTGAAACCGGTACTCTCACGGTCTCCATCGCCGCTACGTTCCGAGATTCCTTTGAAAGATCTTGTGGTGACGTTGGCGGGAGCATCGTCTGACCGTCAGGCATCGGCCTTCGTCCACGTTCGTCGCGTACCTTAATAGTCTTTGTACCCTTCAGGAGATCCTCTATCTGACGAACCATTGAATTCGTTGCCGATTTCTCATTTGCAGATGTCCCGGCATTAAGAGACAAGAGCAATGTTTCGAGGCTATCCACTGCGTGGTGCAGCACATCGAACATTCCTGCCGAAAGCGCAATTCCCCGGCGCTTCAACGAAGAAAAGACACCCTCCATGGACTGGCAGATACTTTCGATTCCCATAACGTTGACTGCCCGTGCTGCGCCCTTGAGACTGTGCGCTTCACGGAAGATTGTTTCAACGGTCTTCGCTTGCTTTTCGGGCAATGAGGCATGTTCCAGTTCAATCAATCCGGAAGAAAGCGCTTCGATATGCTCTTTTGCTTCAATTCTAAACGTCGAAAGCAGTTTCTTGAGGAAATCGTCATCCTGCTTTTTCATTGCCGTTATTCCTGGGTAGTGCTTTTTCATCTACAAGTTGTTTCAGTTTATTCCCAAGCTTCTGCAGGTCCTGCGCCGCCTTCTCCGCCTGTCTCGTCCCGGCGACGTTTTGCGCGCTTGCCTGCTTGATATTGTCCATCGCCAATGCCATCTGGTCCATCCCCACCAACTGCTGCTGGCTCGACGCTGCTATCTGCGTTGCTGCTTGCGCTGCTTCTGCAACACCCTCTGTCAATACGCGGATCGATTCTCCAGCCTCCGCCGACTGCTTCGCCCCAGCTTCAACTGCTTTCCCTCCTTGTTCGGTCGCCAGCACTGCCACGCTTGTTGCCTTTTGGATATCATTCAAGATCGTCCGCACCTGTGCAGTTGCATGTTTCGACTGTTCAGCCAGGCTCCTGACTTCCTGTGCCACAACTGCAAAGCCCTTTCCCTGTTCACCGGCTTTCGCCGCCTCGATGGCAGCATTCACTGCCAAGAGATTGGATTGCTCTGCCAGGTCATTGACGGTTGCAATGATCTCTCCAATGGCCTGACTCTGCTCGCTCAGCCTGACGATACTTT
>DMMN01000241.1:0-192 GCA_003453835.1 Bacteroidota bacterium
CGGAACGATCAAGGAGACCCTCACAAGGGTCGTTGAAGCGACGACGGCTGTGGCAAGCGCCTCTGCGGAAATCTCCTCGAGCACGGAAGAAATGGCCGCCGGAGCGCAAGAACAGAGCAACCAGGCCGCCGATGTCACCTCGGGTGTAGAGCAGATGACGAAGACGATATCGGAGAATTCGAAGAATGCCAG
>DMMN01000241.1:237-4727 GCA_003453835.1 Bacteroidota bacterium
TCTGAATGCCGCTATCGAGGCGGCGCGAGCCGGAGAACAGGGCCGTGGTTTTGCCGTCGTTGCGGACGAGGTGCGTAGGCTTGCCGAACGCACAACGAAGGCAACAAAGGAAATCGCCGAAACGATCAAGAAGATACAGAAAGATACAAGAGACGCTGTCCACTCGATGGAACAAGGCACGAAAGAAGTCGATTCCGGAATTCGGTTGGCCGATGCCGCGGGGACTTCTCTGCGCACCATCGTCGAAATCTCTCAGGAGGTGATGGAAAAGGTGGCGCAAATAGCCGGCGCGAGCGAGCAGCAAGCCGGCGCCAGCGCAGAGATCGCGCGCAACGTGGAGGCGATTAGCACGGTAACGCGCGAGACCGCGGGCGGCATCCAGCAGATCGCGCGTACGGCCGAGGATTTGAATCAACTGACCGAGGCGCTCCAGCAACTCATTAGCCGATTCAAACTCGTCGCGGATCATTCAGGCTATGGAACCGTCNNACTCCGCTCGCCCCTCCCGGGAGATCGAAGCGGTTCGCTGACGTGTCGAAGGCGGGCCTGGCCGTTCGCGAGAACGGTCGGCTTGTCGTTCATTCTTCAGACCAACAAGATCAATAGACATATCCAGGAGAAGGAGAGAAACAAATGACCGAGAAAAAAAACGTCGGCAGTCGAACGCAGTCGGACGAGGTGCTGCAACTCGTGAGCTTCACCATTGGACAGGAGGAATTCGGAGTTGATATCCTGAAAGTGCAAGAGATCAACCGGATGGTGGATATCACCCGAGTGCCTAACGCACCGGCATTCGTCAGCGGCGTCATTAACCTTCGCGGGAAGGTGATCCCTATTGTGGATCTACGGCAACGCTTCGGCCTTTCCAGGAAAGACAACGACAAGAACACGCGCATCATTGTTGTGGAGCTGAGCGCCCGGGTGATCGGTTTTGTGGTGGACGCGGTGAAGGAGGTGCTGCGTATCCCGCGGAGTGTCACGGAACCGCCACCGCCGATGGTTGCAGGCATCGGATCGGAGTATATCACCGCCGTCGGGAAGCTCGAAGATCGCTTGTTGATCCTTCTGGATCTGGAACGGGTTCTCTCCGGCGAGGAACACGCGCAAATCGCGGCCTAGTCCTCCGGAGAAAGAAATCAGACGAGAACACAAATTCAGATGCAGGTCGATTCAAACAACTAACAAAGGAGGCTCCAAATGAAACACCACAAGCTTCTCTGTTCGATGGCCCTGCTTCTCGCCGCCCCGCTGGCGGCGAACGCACAAGGCAGTTTGAATGTCTATGGATACTTCTCGACGAGGATCGAGAAGTCATTTGCCGTCCCCGACGTGGTCGGAAACGCGATTGTAAAAGAAGACGGCGTCGCCGAATGGAGCGTGCCGTTCTTGAATGTTATGATGAGCCATCAAATTTCGGAAAACGGAAGAGTATTTGTCAACCTCAACGGATCGAAAGCCGGCACCATCGATGTCCGCAATTTCTGGGGTGAATACTCGTTCGCGCCCGCTCTGACGGTGAGACTGGGAAAGATCTACCGAAAATTCGGGCTCTATAACGAGATTCTTGACGCCGTTCCGACGTACTATGGCATCGAACCACCGGAGCTCTTCGACGGCGATCATCTTATCGTCTCCCGGACGACAACGCTCATGCTCTACGGAGAACATGAGATCGGCCCCGGCCAAGTGAATTACTCCGTCAGCACGGACAATGGCGAGAGCGGATCACCTGCCGCCTCTACCCCGTTGGGGTACGACCTGAACTACAAGTTCGGCGAGGGGGACTATACCCTGGGGATTTCCGGTTTCACATCGGGCGGATACACGACGTCGGACGCAAAGTTGGGGAGCGGCTCTCCGAAAAGCGGAGTCCTTCCCTGGATGACCAGTGATAGGTTTACTGTATTGGGCGGATATGGTGAGGCCCGCCTCGGACATTTGACCTTACAAGCGGAATACTGGAGGTCTCCCCACACCATTGAACGAGACACTGCGAAAGTCAAAGAAGTTATTTCGAAGGCCGGCGTCAACGCGGCTCAACGCGCCAGGTTTCTCAAGAACGCTTCCGGTGCAGTTACTGGAGGGAATGTCCGTGTGAATGACAGCTATGATGTTCAAACATACTATTTCCGGGCAGGGTACTCCATCGAGACTTCCTTTGGAGAGCTCGGACCATATGTGCAGTGGGATTGGTACAGGAACGCGGAAACGATCGGCAACAAAACGTACGGCGGTGACGACGAGGCCGGCACTGCCGACGATGGCGAATTCACAAAGCTGACGATTGGCGCCGTCTTTCGACCAGTTCCTCAGGTTGCAGCAAAATTGGACTTCAGCTCGCACAACTACAGGCTCAACGCGACGAACGTGAGCTATCCCGAATTCCGGTTTGATGTCTCGTTCATCTTCGGTCAATAACGCGATCAACCGGGCAATGCCAGACAACTGAACGGACCAAAGATTTCCCACGATAGGAGAATAGGAAAATGATACGCTCACGAAAACCCTCAACATTGGTACGGCTCGCAACGATGTCGGCCCTGGTAGTCCTGCTCGCATCGATGGTCGATGCGCAGATCAGCATTGTCGTCGCCAAATCGTCAACGCAGACGGCAAGTGCGAGCGAGTTGAAGCTGATGTTTACCGGCTCGAAGTTCAATTGGCCGGGTGGCACGAAAGTAGTGGTAGTAGATCAGAGCGAAAGCACGGTGGGCAGAGCATTCTATGAGAAATTCGTTGGCAAGTCAGTGAGCCAGGTTCGGTCGGAGTGGAATAAACTCGTGCTTTCCGGGCAGGCGATTGGACCGCGAAAGTGCGCCAGCGATGAGGCGGTAAAGAAGTCGGTCGCCGAAAATCCGAATGCCGTGGGATTTGTCGCCACTTCGGCGCTCGATGAATCGGTAAAGGAAATCTATCGCGTCATTGCGTTTGTCAAAAACGAGTAGTTGCCGATAAGATGCAAACTCTGTCGGAAGGCATCGTGCCGTTGCCCACCTTCCGGCAGACGAAGAGAAGGTCACACGAACAACCCGCCGCGAGGCGGATGATTGTCGCAGTCGAGAGCGAAAGGGATCGTCCATATGAAATGGTTCTACGATTTGAGAATGAGAACGAAGCTTCTGTTCAGCTTCTTGTTCATGGTTGCCATCGCGGCGAGTATTGGCATCGTCGGATTCCTCAATACGTCGAACATGAGCAACGTGATCAGCGGGATGTACTCGCGAGAGCTAAAGCATTCAACCAATCTGCAAGGCCTCAGCACGGCGTTCCAGAGAATGCACAGCGAGTTTATGCTCGTCGTGCTCGCCAGAACCGAGGAGGAACGGATGGCTTTTGCTCAGAAGGCCGAGATGCGCAACGGAGAAATGGGCCGGTTCGCCACGGAGGTGGAGGGCGGCATCGTTACGGCCGAGGAGGGTGAGGCATTCAAGGTGTTGATGAATGCAAGCAACGTCTTCAGCTTCCAGCGGGAGAATGTGGTCGACCTCGTGCTGTCGGACAAACTGAACGAGGCGAAAGAGCTGCTCTACGGTGAGGTCGAGAAGACCCGGCGGATGATGCACGAGGCGATTACGAAACTGACCGACACGAATCTTGAATCCTCCCGTATGGCGGCGGAAAAGGCGATGAACGACGCGTCCGGGGCAAAGTACGCAATCATCGCAGTGCTTGCGCTTGGAGTCGCTTTTGGTTCGGCGCTCGGCGTATTCACGGCCCGGACCGTCAGCTCACCGATCAAGACCGTTGTCGAGAGTATCGATAATGCGGATTTGAATACGGAATTGAATGCGGATCGGAAGGACGAGATTGGGGATCTGATGCGATCGTTCAACAAGTTTGTCGTGACCATTCGGGAAACGCTCGTCCGTGTGATCGAGGCGTCTACTGCTGTCGCGAGCGCGAGTGCGCAGATCTCCGCCGGTACCGAGGAAATGGCCGCCGGCGCCCAGCAACAGAGTTCGCAGGCCTCCGATGTCTCGAATGCCGTCGAACAGATGACGAAAACGATCTTTGAAAACTCGAAGAACGCCGGCAACACTGCCGACACCGCCAGGAAAGCAAAACGGGCGGCCGAGCAGGGCGGCAAAGTCGTTCTGGAGTCGATTGCGGCGATGGGACGAATTGCCGATGTCGTGAAAAAGTCTGCCGATACCGTGCGTGTGCTCGGTAGATCCAGCGACCAGATCGGTGAGATTATTTCTGTGATCGATGACATCGCCGACCAGACGAATCTGCTGGCACTGAATGCTGCCNNCGAAGTTCGTAAGCTTGCCGAACGGACCACCCGGGCGACAAAAGAGATCGCTGAAACGATCAAGAAGATACAAAACGATACATCGGAAGCCGTCGTGTCTATGGAGGAAGGGACGCGGGAAGTGAACGAAGGCATCAAGCTGGCCGATGCCGCGGGAAACTCGCTCAACGATATTGTGGATATCTCCCAGGAAGTGACGGACAAGGTAGGTCAGATCGCGTCGGCGAGCGAGCAG
>DMMN01000038.1 GCA_003453835.1 Bacteroidota bacterium
GGCGGCGTAACAACCGGCCAGCCAATTGGAAATGGGAGACGTCAAGATCGTCGCGAAGCCCAGCATGACATTCACGCTTGAGATCGGCACGACGACAAGATTCGCGAGGAGAGATACAATGGAAATCCTCTCGAAGTAGAATGCCGTAAACGGCAGGGTTCCAAGCTGTGCCGCAAGGGAGACTGCGAAGAGCTTCAAGACAAGATCAATCGCCTTGATCTCCTCGAACTTCTCCGGAATCCTTCGGATCAATTGCGCAAGAATCGGATAAAAGTACACAATGGAAACGACCGCAGCAAAGGAGAGCTGGAATCCGACATTGAAAAGCTGTTTCGGATCCAACGCAAGAATGATCAGTGCGGCGATGCCCAGAGAATTGTAGATGTCGGTCTTCCTCTCGAACAGTCCGCCTGCCAGAAGCACACACGCCATGATGGTGGCACGAACAACGGATGGCGTTGCTCCGGTCAGCAACATATAGAAGATCAGACCGGCCATCGTGGCAATGCTCACTAATCTCCGTGGAAACCTCAGCATGCCAAAGAGTCCATAGAAGATCATTGCGACGACGGCCACGTGCAAGCCGGAAACGGCCAGAATATGGATTGTGCCGGTGTCCACAAACGATTGCTTCACCTCCGTAGGAATCTCACCGCGGTCCGCCAACACCAGTCCTTTGAGGTAGCTCGCTTCTTCCCCTGAGTGATGACGATCGAGAATCGCAGCCAGCGATCTTCGAAGTGTGCTGATAGAGGAGAGCAATGAAGTTTTCTGAGGAGCGCCTCCGATGCGCACTCCCCCGCTGTCGTTCACCCGAACAACGCCGTCGATATCGTCGAGCTCAAGATATCTTCCGTAGTTAAATTCTCCCGGATTGCGGGGCCCGGGGAAATCCTCTAACAGTCCCTCAACGACGACGCTTGTTCCTATTTGTGTCCTCTCGCGCAGCTCCTTGTTCTTCGAGGTCTTCGCCAACACGAGAACTCTCCTGTCAGTCGCAGCTGCTTCCGGCCCGCGGGCTATGAATGTCGTGCGTACGACAAGCTGAAGATTCTTCCCCTTCTCCACGGGCTCGGCATCAACGGTGCCTTCCAGAACGATCAATTCGTTTCTCCCCTGGGGGACAAGCTTCTCGGTGCTCGACTTCGAGAGTTCGTTGGTGTACAAGGCCGCTCCGGCGCACACAATGCCAACGTGAATTGATATCGAAGCCGCGAGAATACTCCGCGTGCCGAGTTGAAGGGCGAAGCCGACGAGAGCGAAAAGGAGCGTTGTGAAATAGAAGGTGAGGGGACTAAGGGGAACATACGTGCTTGCAAGAATGCCACACGCCAACAACAACACAATCCGTAACGCGGGTCGTTTGGTGAGAGGGGTGGTGGTCATCAATCGTCGAAGAGCTTGACAAGCGTCGGAGCGAGGTGTGTGAGGTTCCTGATTTTGCCCGCGAATTCTTTGTGCCCCTTTCCATAGGTAATGCAGGGGACGCTGTTTCGAGTATGAGTCTTCGTGGTGAGATCTTCGATATTCCCGTGGTCGCTGATGATCACAAGGAGGGAATCGCGTTCGTCAAAGTCTTCCAGTAAACCGGCAAGAAGCCCATCGAATCGCTCCAGAATTTCGACGGCCTCAGCCATGTTTCGGCTATGGCCGGCGTGATCCGGGAGCCAGTACTCGAAGAGAGTAAAATCGTGAGCTGCCGAGATGTTCCAGAGATGCTTGCCGGCTTCGTGAGGCGTNNCGGGCCATCGCGATCGCGTAATGTCTGCCGACACCGCCTGATTCCTGATCAGAGATTCGGTGCGGAGAAGCGGGACGCCGGTGAATTGGCAGGAAAGCGTCGTAACAGTCAGGCGCCGGTTTCCGGCTTCGATGTAGTCAAAGAACTGCTGCGGGAATGCATTGGCGAAGCAGACAGATTTGCCTTTCGATTTCAATTGCCGAAAGATATTCTTCTCATCGATGATGGGACGGAGAGTCGTGGTGGGATGCGGACCGAAATGACGTTTGATGATCTTTGCTGCATTCGCTCCGGTGAAGATCGCTGTCTGGCCGGTCCCGCTCTGCGGAAGCCCGGGCACGCCGAGCGTTGCGTTGGTCGGGACGAGCTCGGCTCCTTTCGTGGAGATCGCTTTGTGCCTTGAATGCGGAAGCTCGTTTCCAAGCAGCGAGCGGAGACGGGGCAGCCGGGCGCGGAAGAACGGATTGCTTTCCGGATCGTTCCTTCCGATGCCGACACCGTCGAGAAAGAGAAGGATGGCGCGCAAGGGATGAGCGGATTGAAGGTTAGGGATTCTGCTTGCTCTCGATCATCAGCGTAACGGGTCCGTCGTTCACCAGTTCGATGTTCATCATGGCGCGGAACATTCCCGTCTTTACATGTTCACGGCCGAGGGTCGACTGGAGATCGTGTACAAACTGCTCGTAGAGGTTCTCTGCCACATCCAGTGTTGCGGCTTCAGTGAAGCTCGGTCGATTTCCTTTGCGTGTGTCCCCGTAGAGCGTGAACTGGGAAACAACCATTGCTTCACCGCCGATGTCCTTGACCGACAGATTCATTTTCTGTTGCTCGTCTTCGAAGATTCGCAGCGCTGCACATCGGTCCGCCAGGTACTTTGCATCGGAGGGTGAATCTCCCTGCTTGATCCCGAGCAGAACCAGCAACCCCCTGTCGATCGAGCCCTTCACCTCTCCATCGATCGTCACAGTGCAGCGACTAACTCGTTGTATGAGAGCTCGCATGGTGTTTGTCTCGAGAGGGAGAGAGTTCGGCGTGGTGGATGGTGCGCTCCGGCACTCGATGTCGTTCGAGGCTCGCGCCCCGCTCCGCCTTCCGCTTCGAGAAGGGAGCCGGAA
The DNA here is from genome assembly GCA_003453835.1 of Bacteroidota bacterium. GTDB lineage: Bacteria > Bacteroidota > Ignavibacteria > UBA10030 > UBA10030 > UBA10030. The sequence continues at coordinate 2,857 of DMMN01000038.1, forward strand.
AGACGTTAGTTGGCGAATCGCTGATTGCGTGTTTTCGACCGGCACGAGCTGCTTACGACGCGGGGCAGTCCTTGAAGGTCGGGGACGACCGACAGGGACGCGAAGCCTGCTTCTCGCATCATGCCAACCACCGACTCTGATTGATGATCGCCAAGCTCGAGCACCAGTCCGCCTTCATCTCGCAAAAGATACGGCGCGAGTTCGATGATCCTCCGGTAGTACGTGAATCCATCTCTGCCATCGCAGACCGCCCCGCGAGGCTCGTACTTCCTCACTTCGAGTTGAAGGGTCTCCCAATCTTTCATAGAGACGTACGGAGGATTGCTCACCAGCACGTCGAAGCGTTTCAACAAGAGTTGATCAACCGGTTCGAACACGTCCATCCGCTCGAACGAAATGAGGCTTTCCACTGCATGTCGAGTTGCATTGGCGCGTGCAAGCTCCAGTGCTTCCTCACTGACGTCGATGGTGCAGATATTCGCATTCTTGATGAACTTCGCCAACGAGACGGCAATGTTGCCGCTCCCTGTCCCTATTTCGATGATCCAGATCGGCCGGTCGGCTTTCAATTGTTGGCACACGAGCATCGTTTGCTCTACAAGAGTTTCGGTTTCCGGCCGCGGGATGAGCACCCTTGGATCGACCTGAAATTGAAGGCCCATGAAGCTTGCCACACCGACGATATACTGAACAGGTTCGCGATTGAGTCGACGTTCGTAGAAAGCACGAAACGTCTTGAGCTCGTCGTTGGTGAGTGGTTGATCGAAATTCGTGTAGAGCTGAATGCGGTGGCACTTGAGCGCGTGAGAGAGTAGCAGTTCAACATTGAGGCGGGTTTCATCGAATCCACGACGCTGCNNTTCATGAGATCGCGAATCGTCCAGACTCGCGTTTTCTGTTCGAGCATTACTTCTTTCGGCTTCGTTTGGCGCGGGTGGGTTTGATTGGCTTTTTCGGCATGACCTTCTTGAGGGGAGGTTTTCTCTTACGTCGGGACTTCGCGGCGCGTTTGGGGGAAGGCTTTACGTCCGGCGCCTGCGCGATGGCCTGGCTCAGCTCCTTCATCCGTTCCTCGGAGAACGTCTTCTTCACTTCGCGCTGGAGCTTTTGTGTCTTGGCGAGGATTTCGAGGAGTTGATCTTCTGCTTCCTGATCTCCCTGGGGCCGCGCCTCCCATGCCTTGGTAAGCGCCGTCATCGTCAGATCAACTTTCCGCCGTATCAGATCGCCGATGATCTCCGGAGTCAGTTCGACACTCCGAAGCTTGACCCGATCACCCGCGTAGAAACCGAGCGTTTCAAGCTCCGCCTCCTCGATCGAATCGTCCCTCTCTCCCTCTTCGAGAGGCTCTTCTCCGAAGTTGTGCGTCGGTACGAATTCAAATCGGGAATCTCCCTCGAGCATCGCTGAAAAATCTGCGAGCGTGGGCACCTCGAATCCCTGTCGATGTCCCTGCTTCTCCACTTCCTTCCACACCTTTTTCACCGGGACGATCACATCCTTCTCGACGGCAAGAATTCGTTCGGCTTCGTTCAGGCAACGTTCGTACACGAGTGTTCTCTTGAGTATTTGAGCAAAGGTCAACGAGCAGAAGGTAAAAGATATTCGAGGAAAGCGCAAGTTCCCGAAGCGGTGTGGGGCGACGACCGGTCGAAGTTCAATCTCGACAAAATTGAAGGCCGTCCAAAATGCGGGTCGGGATGACGTCCCGACTCAGGAGGAATTGAAAGACTCTTTCACTGCACAACTTCTGAATGAACTTACTCCGGCCGCTCGTGCTTTTCGGAAGTCCTCACGGTCAGCGAAGTCTTGGAGCTACTTCTTCTTCATCTTGTCGGCAAAAAGCTGGGCCGCCTTCTCGATGTCATACCCGACCTTCGGCAAATACGTTCCATTGAACTTCTCGACCATCGACCTCAGCGTGTCGTACGCATCGGCGCTACAAAAGAAGATCGGGGTGTTGCGGTTTACGCCCTCACGCCTTGCTAATTGAAGCAATGCAATACCCGGCAAGTGACCTTTTAAGTTTGTGTCTTTAAAGTCATTGTCGAGAATAATCAAGTTAAAGGTCTCTGACTTAATCTTTTCCCACGACTCCACGCTGCTGGCGGCTTCTACGATGGCGATCTCGTCTTCCAGAATAGCAGTGCACACCTCGAGAGCGAAACCGTGGGACTTGCGTTGCCCTTCATCGTCGTCGGCAACGAGAACTTTATAAGGCATCGAGGATCTATTCCTTGTCTGATGTCAAAATCGGGCGACAAAACTTACAACATTTTCGGTGGAAAAACAACAATGGTGATTTTGTGCTCGTTCATTGTGAAGAGGAGACGTCTCCGGGGAGGATGTAAACTTCTTTGCCGCCGAGGATTGTTCGCTCGACCTTCGTCTTGAGAATTTCCGCGTGATTGAGAGCGAGAATATCTCTCGAGAGGACAACAAAATCTGCTAATTTGCCCCGTTCGATCGACCCCATCTCTTTCTCCCCGAAGCCTGCATAGGCTGCCCATCCGGTGAACGAACGGACAGCTTCTTCCACAGTCATTTTCTCCGAAGCGTACCATCCCCCTTCGAATGCAGCAGGATCCACAATCCCTTCCTTCGACAGCTCGAAGCCCTTGCGAACGTCCTCCGCGTTTTGCGGCACACCTTGTTGATCCTGACGGCTCACTGCAGCGTAGATCCCGAGGAGCGGATCGGGATGTTCGACGGGGAAATCAGAACCTCCGGCGATGATGACGCCGGTGAACAGGAGCGATCTCCAAGCATAGGCACTCCGAATCCGAGTGGCTCCCAATCTTGCCTCTGCCCAATACATATCCGAAGTACAATGAGTCGGTTGCATACTTGGGATCACTCGGAGAGATCGAAACCGGGGGATGTCTCCCGGATAGAGGGCTTGCGCATGCTCAACCCGAAGCCGATGATCGCGCACTGCGTGGGCCCGTAGCGCCGCCTCGTAAACGTTGAGAACGATATTGTTGCCTCGATCCCCGATCGCATGCGTGCAAACTTGAAACCCATGGGCAAGCGCTTCATCGACTGATTTTCGAAGGCTCTCCTCAGACGTCACGGTGAGACCACGGTTGCCCGGATCGTCGCTATACGGCTCGATGAGAGCTGCGCCGCGCGATCCGAGTGCACCATCGACGTACAGTTTTATTGCCCGCACCGTGAGCTTCTGCCCACCGTAGCCGATGAGCGGGCCGCGACTCAGTTCGGCGTTCCAGAACTCGCCCGGAGCTTCAATAGCCGCGTACACACGAAACGGAAACTCCCCCCTGTCGATCATGCGTTTGTAGAGATCAAGTCCACGGGAGTCAACTCCCATATCGTGAACGCAAGTGATTCCGTACTTCAGGCACTCCTGGATCGCGAGCTTGAGGGCTTCCTCCGCTTCCTCGTCTGTCAACGGCGGCAGAATCCTACCAACGAGTTGCATCGCCTCATCAATGAGGACACCTGTCGGATTCCCCTGAGGATCTCGAATGATCTTTCCTCCCGCGGGATCCGGAGTGGCCTTCGTGATTCCCGCCAACTCCATAGTGCGCTTGTTTACCCAGACGGCGTGTCCATCTATCCGTGTAAGGTAGACGGGATGATCCCCTGACACTCGGTCGAGGGTTCGATGCGTGGGGAATCGTTTGGAGGGCCAATCGTTTTGATCCCATCCTCTCCCCCGAATCCACAGCCCGGAAGAGGATTTCGCAACGCGTTCCTTCACGAGGTCGGCAATCTCCGCTTCGGAGGAAGTGCCGACAAGATCGAGCGTAAGTTTGGCGACACCTAGACTGAGGAGATGTGCGTGCGCATCGATAAAGCCGGGGAGTACGGTCTTTCCTTTGAGGTCAATAATTCGATCCGCTTCGAATCTAGAGTTGATGGAGGCAGTCGGTCCGACTCCGATGATCCTGCCGTCCTTGATCGCGAGGGCTTCTGCGACCGTATTGTCGGCGTCCATCGTGTAGATTCTTGCGTTCACGTAAAGCGTATCGGCGGGTTGCTCCCTGAGTCCAAAGAAGAGATAGTAGAAGATGATAGACGAGATGACAAAGATGACGAAGTATCGAAGTTGAGGGTTCATACTGAGCATTGTCATGAGAAAGGTGTGAGATGACTGCATGGNNAAAATAGTTTTCGCCTTGATCGTGTGTTTGGAGGGTGCTTCTCCTCTGAAGTGTAGACCTTGATCCCGCGAAACAAGCAGAACGTACGAATTGGTTTTCGCGTGGTTCGTGTGTTTCCTGGGCGATTCTCATCTGTGGTGTTGGCCTTGGTCCTCGATCGAATACGGACACAAGCAAAGCTAGACCTTCCTTGCCACCGAGAAAGAGCTGGGATTCTACCTCACCAGTTTCTCAAATCCCCGTTTCGACAAGTCCCAATAGATGACCCCCGCCGCCAGCAGGCCGATGGCAATGAACACGACCCCGATCAAACCCTCGCCCAAGATGACCTTCCCAATGCCGAAGAGCATTGCGTAAACAAGCACGATGCCGGCGAGCCAGTTCAGGAACAATCCCGCATAGCCGGAATCTCCCTCCACCTCCGGCAGCAGATCGGCAATCGGCTTCCATCCGATGCCGCCGGGGTGGACACGCCTATAGAAACTCTTCAAGGTTTCTTCGTTCGTCGGTTTGGTCAGAAACGTCACCGCAATCCAGACGACCGTTGTTATGGCGACGATATAGTAAAGCGTCTCAGGGAATTGGATGGTCGTGAAGGCAGAGAGGCAGGCATAGACGACGAGCGGAGTCAACATCGCGGAGATTTCGCTCCAAGCATTGATGCGCCACCAGAACCATCTGGCGATTAGCACCAGTCCCAGGCCCGCGCCCGCCTCGATGATGAACGCCCATGCACCTGAAATCGTATCCAGCATTCCTGTGATGACCAGCGAAACGACCATCACGATGATTGTCGTTGCGCGGGAGATCAGGACTAAATGTTTTTCATCCGCTGCCGGCTTCACGAAGCGCTTGTAGAAGTCGTTGATAACGTACGATGTCCCCCAGTTAAGCTGCGTTGCGATGGTAGACATGTAGGCGGCAAAGAACGACGCCACCAACATTCCTTTGAGACCAACGGGAAGATGATCTCGCATCGCGTAGACGTAGCCGAGCCGTTTCTCGGCAGGCGCGAGATCTGGATACAACACGAGGGTAGCAAGACCGACGATAATCCAGGGCCAGGGCCGCAGGCAGTAGTGAGCGATGGTAAACCAGAGGGTGGCAAAGAGGGAGTGTTTCTCGTCCTTGGCGGACATCATACGCTGCGCAATGTAACCGCCACCCCCCGGCTCGGCGCCCGGATACCAGGAGGCCCACCACTGGACGCCAACGAAAGCGATAAAGGCCGCGACGGTAAGAGCGAGCGCCCCGCCGGCAGATTGCGTTTCTCCGAATTCCCCGATCACAGGAGTGAAGCGGAGCGCCCATTCCGGGAGCTTCGATGTCAAGCCCGAGATGCCCCCGACTTCGGGCAATGAGAGGACGATGAACGCGAGGACGATCGTTCCCGTCATCGCCAGCACGAACTGAAATGCATCCGTCACGGCGACACCCCACATGCCCGACATCGCGGAATAGATGGCCGTCAGGATGAGCGCAAGCCCGACGTAGATCATCACCTGATCGCGAGGAATGCCGAACATCCCTTCGAGGATAGATCCCATCGCGAGGTTCACCCAAGCCATAATGACGCAGTTGATAAAGATGCCGAGATAAAGCGAGCGGAATCCTCTCAAGAACGCCGCCGGCTTGCCCGAATAGCGAAGCTCGACAAACTCGACGTCTGTGAGGATGCCGGCCCGCCGCCACAATCGGGCGAAGAAGAAGACGGTGAGCATGCCGCCAAAGACGAAATTCCACCAGAGCCAATTGCCGGCGATGCCGTTTCGGGCGACAAGCTCGGTGACGGCGAGAGGAGTGTCCGCCGCAAACGTCGTAGCGACCATGGACGTGCCGGCGAGCCACCACGGAAGATTGCGTCCGGAGAGAAAGAACTCCTGGATGTTCGTCCCCGCGCGCTTGGTGAAGTACACGCCGATGGCGGCGCTTGCGATGAAGTAAAAGATGATGATGATCCAATCAATGAGATGCATGCGTTTTCTCCATGTTAGACTTGGTTAGACTTGTCAAGTCTCAATACGACTAAACCGCGAGACTTGACAAGTCCTATTTCGCGAGACTAGGCGAGACTTGTCAAGTCTACTCATCTTCGTCGATCAATCCAGCTATTGCCTGGTCATCGGTCATGTTCGTGTGGAATTCTATAAAGGCATTCTTTCCGCCAAACCACTCCAATACTTTGTCTCTTTCAACAAAACATGGTTGATCCGAGAGGATGAGAGGGTATGACGAATACGCGTACGTCCGAAAATCTTTGACGAAACCATGCTTCTGCGGATTGAGGTGAATGTAACGAACGAGCCGGGCAAAGTACCCATCGGAAGTGACCTCGCGGCGACCGAATGGCCGTTGAAACAGCGCGCCCGTGCGCCCGTACGCATTGTTGACCGCTTTTGCGTAGCTGATGAAGAAATTCTTGAATTCGTTTGAAACCGAGTTAGACTTGTCAAGTCTCTCTCTAATTCGTACCGAGAAGTGGAAGTGGTTTTTCAACAGGCAATAGGCAAAAGTTTCCGCGATGGGAACGATGTGTTTGATGTACTTACCTAGAAAATAATCGTAGTTCCGTTTCTCGTAGAACAGGTTTTCGCGATTGTTGCCGCGATTGTAGATGTGGTAGTATTTGCCTTGTTCTAGTTCCATTGAGATTGAGACTAGTCTCATATCGTCCAAACCCCGAGACTTGACAAGTCCACAGGGCGAGACTTGTCAAGTCTCCGAAGTTCGCACCACGAAATTACTCCATTCTCCAAGGAATGTCAACAAACTCCTCAATTCGCTCGGGGAATCGCGTTGACATAAAAGCACTTGACAAGACCGTCAACAATCCATATTTTCTTCCGGTTTTCACTTCATCGAAGAAATCAAGCCAAGAAAAGCGGAAGGATCCGGGTTTCAATGGCAGTCGACCTTCTATCACAAATTCTCCCATCCCTTAAGAGCCACATCTACCCGGCCTCCATTTCCTTAACGGACTGGAAGTTACGAGAAGGGCACTATTCCAACGCCTTCTCCCCAAAACTAAATGACTTCTCGTGGAAGAGCCACACGATCCCGGCCCCTTGGGGAGGTTACGACAAGACGGCTTGGTTCAGAAGACAAGTCGTAATCCCTCTGGAGTTTGCCGGAAAGCAAGTCGTCCTGCTGCTGGATATCCCCGAGTCGTTGGTGTACGTCAACGGCAAAGCTTTTCAGGGCGTCGACCAGAACCATCAAGAAATTCTCCTCACCACGAAGGCTCGCACGGGCCAATCGTTCTTCGTCGCCATCGAAGCCTACAGTGGAAGGAAGAAGGAGCAGAGCATCTTCCATTCTGCAAAGCTCGCGGTGGTCAATCCAACCGCCCGCGCGCTCTACTTCGGACTTTCTGCCTTGCACGAACTGGAGAAGATCCTCGGTCCATCCGCAACTGAAGCGAAAGAAATCCGCGAACTGATCCGGCAAACCCTCATCTTCCTGAAGTACTTCAAGCCGGAGGGAGAGGAATACCCCAACGCAATCGGTCGTGCTCACAGTTTTCTGATGCGCACGCTTGAGACCGCGTGCAAGACCGACATTCAAGGTCTCGTGCATCTCATCTCCCAATCGCATATCGACGTTGTGTGGCTCTGGAGACTTCGAGAAACAAGGCGCAAGTGCGCCCGGACCTTTTCAACCGCTCTGCGGATGATGGAGGAGTTCCCGGAATTTACCTTCTCTCAGCCACAAGCGTTTCTTTATGAGATCACCAAGAAGAGTTATCCGGACATCTACAAAGAGATCAAACAGCGAATCACCGACGGGAGATGGCGTCCGATCGGCTCGATGTGGGTGGAGCCCGACTGCAACATTCCAAATGGGGAATCGCTCGTCCGGCAGATCTTGTACGGGAAGCGATTCTTCAAGAAGGAATTTGGAATCGACTCCGACATCCTCTGGCTCCCCGACACGTTCGGATTCAACGCGGCCCTTCCGCAAATCCTCAAGAAGTCCGGCATCAAGTACTTCTCCACGACGAAGCTGACGTGGAATGACACGAACCAGTTCCCCCACAATACCTTTTGGTGGCAGGGGATCGATGGCTCGAAGATTCTGACGCACATTCCTCCGGTGGGATTGGAGGGACGTGTGATCCCCAACGACCTCAAGAAGAGTTGGGATGATTACAACGAGCAGGAAACATCTCCGCACGTGCTGCAAACGTTTGGATATGGCGATGGCGGTGGCGGGCCTGCAAAAGAGGATTTGGATGCCGCCGCGATCCTTCGCACGATCGTCGGATTGCCTTCCTCCACCCTGTCTACGGTCACGAGGTTTTTCAATCAGATTGAGGGGCAGGCGAAGAGTTTGAAAGTCTGGCATGGCGAGCTCTATCTTGAAAAACATCGGGGAACGTTTACGACTCACGGATGGGTGAAGCGGGAGAACCGGCTGGCGGAAACACTTCTGTACAACACCGAGCTCCTCTCGTCACTCGCGATGGTGTTCGGGAAGGGTGGCCCACAGCGCGGCTATCCACAAAAGACTATCGAAAGCGCGTGGAAGAATCTCTTGCTGAATCAGTTCCATGACGTTGTTCCGGGGACTTCCATTGCCGATGCGTACGAAGATACGCGCAAAGACTTCGCGGCAATTCGGACGTCGTGCAAGGACGTACAGGACCGCGCACGTGGCGTTCTCGCCGAAAGGGAAAACGGGAACCCAAAGGAGTTCCGTTTCTCGGTATTCAATTCGTTGAGCTGGCAGCGAAGCGATTACGTCGTCCTTGAAATCAAGACCAAAGAGCCCGGCTTCCTGGTTTTCGATGCCGATGGCAACACCGTGAAGCATCAGGTCATCGGAAAGAAGGACGGAGTTGTGCAACTTCTCTGTTTTGTTGAAAACCTCCCTCCTTTTTCATTCCGACGGCTTGTGGTGTCGACGCTCGCCAAGAAAGAAGCCTCCGATCGTCCCTGGAAGGTCACGAGTCGAGTCGTGGAGACGACACTCTTCAGAGTACGCCTGGATTCCAAAGGTCAGCTCTCCTCCATCTATGACAAAACTCTTCGTCGTGAGCTGGTGGGAAAATCCGGGAAAGCGAATAGGTTCCAGACATTTAAGGATCTGCCGAAGCAGTGGGATGCGTGGGACATTGATCCGGAGTACGCGAGCAAGGAGTTTGACACGCTGAGACTAAAGTCCATGAAGGTCGTGGAAGAGGGACCGTTGCGCGCGACGATTCGTGTGTTGATGCAATCGGAGCGGCGGTCGCGGATCTCGCAGGACATCTCGTTTTATCATACGCTCCCGCGAATCGATTTCCGAACGACCGTCTATTGGAAGGAACGGCAAACCTTGCTGAAGGTGGCGTTTCCGCTCAACGTGAAGACGAATGTCGCCACGTACGATATTCCGTTTGGGGCGATTCAGCGCTCGACGAAATCCACGGACTCGTGGCACAAAGCAAAGTACGAGGTCCCGGGTCAGCAGTGGGCTGATCTCTCCGAATCCAAGTTCGGCGTCAGTCTCTTGAATGACTGCAAGTACGGATACGACGCGAGGGACGGGAACCTGCGTCTGACCCTGATCCGGTCGCCGTTCTATCCCCATCCCGTGGAACCGTGGCGCTTCAACGATGAGAAGGTGACGGATCAGGGTGAGCACACGTTTGCCTATGCGCTCTGGCCTCACAACGGCAATTGGCGGGAAGGGCGAACGGTGGCTCGTGCACGGGAGTTCAACAATCCTTANNGAAGCGCATGGCCAGACCGTGAAAACGACGTTTGAATTCGGAGCCAAAGTCGACCAAGCCCTCGCATGCGATCTGATGGAGAACGAGACGGAAGCGCTCACGGTCTCGAAGTCAAAGCTCGCGCTGAAATTCGCTCCGTTCGAAATAAAAACCTTCCGACTGAAATTCAGATCGAAGAGATAGCCCGCTCTTCAGGCCCTGCCTATGCCACATCTCACGCTTTGGGTATGAGGCACCTGGTCCCCCTCCGATGGCTCAAGTCCGAAGGTCCCGCCACACCCACGACTGGCAAGCCAACATTCAGACACCAGCCCCCTCTTAAATCAAACGGGCGAGCAGAAGCTCGCCCGTTTGCCACGCGCCAGAGACCGGCGAATTCCGGCGCCTGAATGAGGAAAGCGATTGTCGTATCTGATGTTATCCAAAACGAGAACGAGACTGCCCGTAGGAAAAGCATATACCCCTCTTCACCTCGTCGGAGTCCGTCAGATTTTCGAATTTGTCGAGGCCCATCCGACGCCGCCCAAAAAGTACTAATGGGTTGAGTCGT
>DMMN01000052.1:0-2287 GCA_003453835.1 Bacteroidota bacterium
AATCATCGAAACAATCCAGTAGCGGAGTTTCCAAAGAGCTGTCATCTCCGCCGGTGTTGATTCCGCGACTGATGAAACTCATGGAAAGGCGATCGCTGTGTATAGGGGCTTGCTGCCTGGCAAGCGGCACCGAGATTGATCTGTGATGGACTCGATGCTTCCTTTACGTATCTCAATTCAAAAACTCTTTCTTGGGGTGGTACTAACATGGCACAGCTCATCCGGCGCTGGACACTGAATGATCTCTCCGTTATCCAAAATGTTCTTTGGAACACGTGGGTCAAATCGTATTCCTCCTTCATTCCCGAGGAGGATCTGAAAAGTTACTTCACCGACCACTACGACCTGAAAGCCCTCACCGATCTCTTCAATAATCCTCTCGTGAACGGCTTCGTCGCGGAAGTTGACGGCGAGGTCGTGGGATTCATGAGAACGACGCGTGATTGGGAGGAGAATCGGTACTATGTTTCTTCTGTCTACGTGCTGCCGCAATTCCAGGGGAGACGGCTGGGGCTCGAGCTGATGAAGCGGGCGGCAGAGGATGCACAATTCTACAAACTCGACCGCGTGTGGCTTGGGGTGATGGTGCAGAATACGCAAGCGCTCACATGGTACCAGCGATTGGGTTTCAAAACAGCCCGGACGGAACCGTTCACGATGGGAGCCTCGATAGTTGATCACTACATCGGTTATGTGCCGATTGAGACGATTCTGAAGTCCGCCGGAGCAGCCTCCCCGGAGTCCGCCGTTCACACATCGTAAATGACTCAAGAATCCTGTTGACGTCCGACCAGATCTTCACCGTCTTCGAGAGACACTCATCGCCAAGCTCCCTTCCGGAACTCTCTCTTCGACTTTTGGAACAACAGAAAGAAACCTGGACGATCCTCGCCGGAGAATATGCATCACTCGGCGCGGTGAAGCACCGCGAGGTGTCTTGCGAGGGCTTTTCCGTTTTTCTGCAATTCAATCCGGGCCGGATCGTCAGCACCGGAGCGAAGGTCGATGAGAAGTCCATTCTTGAGCGACGATGTTTTCTTTGCGTTCAGAATCTCCCTCCGGATCAAAAGGGGATACTCTATCAGGGGGAATTCCTCGTCCTGTGCAATCCCGCTCCGATCTTTCCCCAGCACTTCACCATCTCAAACATCAATCACATTCCGCAAGCAATCGAGCCGTTCGTCGGCACATTCCTGAACCTTGCCAGGGAGCTGGGTCCGGCACTTACGGTGTTCTACAACGGACCGAAGTGTGGAGCTTCCGCGCCAGACCATATGCACTTTCAGGCGAACACCTCCGGCTCGATTCCCGTCGAGCGGGATGCGGCTGATCCACGGCGAACACTCGTGCGGAAACGAATAGATGACACGACTGTCTCGACTCTGCGGAATTACGGCCGGGAGGTAATCGTGCTCGAGTCGTCGATTCAAGAGAAGATCGAGCGAATCTTCCTGAAAATCATCAAAGCGCTGCAAGAAGGTTCGAGAGTCGATTTCGAGCCGATGATCAACGTCCTTTGCTCGTACGGCAACGGGAGTTGGCGACTGATCCTCTTTCCGAGGAGGAAGCACCGACCGGATGCGTACTTCCGGGAGGGAGACGCACAGGTGATGGTCAGTCCGGCAGCAGTTGATATCGGCGGGCTGATGGTCACGCCGATGGAAAGGGATTTCGACAGGATCGATGCGAGGATGATGGAGGGCATTCTTGATGAGGTGAGCCTGGAGAAGGAATTGGTGGATCGAATTGTTGCTGATCTGTAGCTGGTTGTTGAAAGACACTTTTTTGAGCCACGAGTGGACTGTTACTCAAATTTCTTTACATCCGTACGACTGCAAGAAAAGGGTAAATTCAGAACGATACACTCCGGACCTCTCTCCACTGCGATCGCCCGCAGGCGGAGCGGGCGTATGGCGCACAAAAAGCTGAGCGTAAACCATCCCCTTTCGTGTGTGGCCAATGCGCAGAGAGAAGGTCGTCAGACTCCGATAGCCGTCTGTTCGACTCGGTCGAACAGACNNAAGTCGGGAGTCTGACGGACTCTGTCGAGGAACGTCCTCTAGAGGCGCCCGACAGCCATCCATGCCAGCAAGCGGTCAGGCTGGGGTCGGGCTGGGATGCGCCTTTGGCGCAAGGGGTGTGTTCTCTAAACATAAGAATCATCGAAACAGTCCACAAGGACACCAAGACACAAGTCATTCTAGGTGAATCAGCATCTGAACCACAATGTATCTGGCAAACATGCTCTTGTGTTTTGTCTTCATTACTGATGTTACGCAAAACAAGG
>DMMN01000052.1:2456-2848 GCA_003453835.1 Bacteroidota bacterium
AGTCTTCGTGGCAGATGCTTTTGGTTTTTTCAGCAGCCTGATAGAATGGGGGTCCATGCGGTGATTGATCGCGAACCAAAGATATCGGTCGGCGTTTTCGAGCACGCGCTCGAAGTCGTCGGAGTCTTTAACGGATTGTTTCGATTACCGGACGGAAAGCAACTCGATGGCCCATTCCGTGTCCGGAATGAAAGCGGCTCGTTGGTGCTCGTCGACAAGTCCGGAGACGAGGCCGCGCGCGGACAAGAACTCCGATGCACCTCTCTCTCAGGGTCTACAGTCGTACTTCGGGATGTGGTCATCGGCATTCACTTTCACTGGGAGCGAAAAGAGGACCAGACCTTTGAAGGCGACCTCAGACTCCTGTCGCGCGAGAATCAGACCATCACGGC
>DMMN01000052.1:2952-3175 GCA_003453835.1 Bacteroidota bacterium
CACGAAGATCATCTCCTCTCGTGCGAACGAGGCGGTTGAAGGCACCCGCGGCGAGTTCCTCGTTCACGCCGGTGACATCTGCGACGCCCGATACTATAAGTCTTGCGGCGGACTCACCGAGAATTTCGAAAACGCCTGGGAAGACACGCACGTCCCATATCTCACTTCGGTCTCGGACTCCGATGGGACGCACGAAGCCGTTCGGTCCGAGGAAGATGCCCGC
>DMMN01000248.1 GCA_003453835.1 Bacteroidota bacterium
AGGGGTGTGTTCTCTAAACATAGAAATCATCGAAACAATCCACTAGAACGAATGGGAACCTTCATGCTCAAACGATCGAGCACTGTGTCTGCACTTCTGGATCTCTCCCACGATCTCGGTCGCGAAGACCGGGGCCTGGCGATCCTCGGAGAGGGGAACACTTCGGCCCGCCTCTCCGCATCCACCTTCCTGATCAAGGCCAGCGGAAGCAACTTGAAAACGCTCACAAGGGATGATGTTGTCGAGTGTGATGCGAATCTTTTGTTGCCCTTGCTGGATCGAAGAAGTATCGGGGATGAGGAAGTCGAAGCGGTCTTGATGTCCTCACGTCTCGATTCCCGCGACAGGAAGCCGTCGGTGGAGGCCCTGTTTCACGCTTACCTGCTGATGTTGCCGGGCATCGACTTTGTCGGTCACACACATGCCACTGCGGTGTGTAGTGTACTCTGTTCTCCGCGGGCACGCGAGTTTGCCATGATGCGCCTCTTCCCCGACGAGATCGTTTGTTGCGATGTTGCTTCCGTGTTCGTCCCCTACACGGATCCCGGACTCCCCCTTGCGAAGGCAATTCGACATCGGACGACTGCGTTCTTGAAGAAGTATCGTCGGCCCCCTCGCGTGATCTTGCTTGAGAACCACGGCATCATCACGATCGGCAGGAGCATCGAAGCCGTCACGGCAGCAATGCTGATGGCGGAGAAAGCGGCTCGGATCTGGCTCGGCGCTGCATCGTTGGGGGGACCACAGTTTCTCCCTGCCAAAGACATAGCCCGCATTGTCGGCAGATAGGATGAGCATTTGCGACGAAGAATCCTTAAGATATGACCGAACAGCATTACATCGCCTGCGATTTGGGCGCCGAGAGCGGTCGGGTTCTGCTAGGGACGCTCTCCGAGGACCACATCACGATTGACTAGGTGCATCGGTTTCCGAACGGTGGTGTAGACATCGACGGCTCGCTCCGGTGGGACATCGGGCGTATCTTCGATGAGCTGAAGTCCGGACTACGCCTGGTCGCACGGCGGAAGATACAGATTGAGAGCATCAGTTGCGACTCGTGGGGCGTCGATTATGTCTTGCTCGACGATGAGGGGGGGATGCATGCACCTCCGTATCACTATCGCGCCAGTCGGACAAACGATGCTTTCGAAAAGGCATTCCGCGTCGTGCCTGCAGATGCGATCTTTAGCGAGACGGGCATTCAGTTTATGCCCATCAATACACTCTACCAGCTCCACGCAGATCTGTCGGATCGCCCTTCGCCTCTTAAGGCGACGGGCGCCTTCCTGATGATCGGAGACTATTTCAATTTCCTCCTCTCCGGCGTGTCGAAGGCCGAGGAGTCGCTTGCGAGCACGTCGCAACTCTACAATCCGCGTCTGAGATGCTGGTCGGCATCGCTCATTCAGGATTTCGAGTTCCCGCCTCGCATCTTCCCTGATGTTGTCCCGTCGGGAACGGTTCTGGGACCTCTGTTGCCGGCAATCGCGGAAGAGGTTGGCCTTGTCCAGACGATCGTTGTCGCTTCATGCTCTCACGATACGGGCGCGGCCGTTGCCGCGGTTCCGGGCTCCGCTGATGGGTGGGCCTATCTTAGCTCCGGCACCTGGTCGTTGCTGGGAGTAGAGGTCTCTCGCCCGATCATCACTCAGAAGAGCCGTGCATACAACTTCACAAACGAGATCGGCTACGGCGGATCGATCCGCTTCCTGAAGAACATCGTTGGCCTCTGGGTCTTGCAGGAATGCCGCCGGGCCTGGGCGAATGAAGGGAACGAGTATTCGTACGACGAACTGACGAGGATCGCGGGTATGGCGTCGCCGCTCCAATCGAT
This sequence comes from Bacteroidota bacterium, assembly GCA_003453835.1. Lineage (GTDB taxonomy): Bacteria > Bacteroidota > Ignavibacteria > UBA10030 > UBA10030 > UBA10030. Next base: position 1,835 of record DMMN01000248.1, read on the forward strand.
GGTGGATCTGACCGACCAACGTTTCATGAAGTCAGAGAACATGCCTCGGAAGATCATCGATTATTGTCGGGAGACGAATCAGCCCATCCCGGCCTCAACGGGGGAAATCGTACGTTGTGTTCTCGAAAGTCTCGCTCTTTCCTATCGGAGAACCCTGGAGCAATTGGAAGACGCGACGGGTCAGCCGATCGCGACATTGCATATTGTCGGCGGTGGAAGCAAGAACAGACTCTTGAACCAATTGAGCGCAAATGCCACTGGGCGATCGGTTGTCGTCGGGCCCGTGGAGTGCACGGGCATCGGCAACGTGCTGGTGCAGGCTCTCGCGCTTGGTCATCTCCCGAAGCTTCAAGCTGCAAGAAGCATCGTCAGGAGTTCATTTACACCGGAACGCTTCGAACCGCTTGATGGGGATCTCTGGAGAGAAGCATACCGCAAGTTCGATCAACTCAGCCAACATCTTTGAACAACCAATCCGGAAGGAATGAAGGATGAAGAAAACCATGATCCCATTGATTACGTGCGCGATGCTTGTTGGATTGTTGTCGACGGCGGTCGGACAACAATCAAAGATGAAGATCGCCGTGATCCCGAAAGGAACCACACACATCTTCTGGAAATCCGTGGAGAACGGTGCGCGCACGGCCGGGAAGGAATTCAACGTCGAGGTGATCTGGAAAGGCCCGCTCAAAGAAAACGATAGGTCACAGCAGATAGCGATCGTCGAGCAGTTCGCTTCGGAGAATGTCTCGGGGATCGCGCTGGCTCCGCTCGACAACGTTGCGCTGCAGCGGCCCGTCGCAGCCGCCATGCAAAAAAAGATTCCGGTGGTGATCTTTGACAGTGGACTGAAAGGTGAGTCCGGGAAGGACTTCGTCAGCTATATCGCCACGAACAACAAGAAAGGAGGATTCCTCGGGGGCGAGCATCTCGCCAAACTGCTCGGTGGCAAAGGAAAAGTCGTCATGCTTCGTTACCAGGTGGGATCGGCAAGCACGATGGAGCGGGAAGAGGGTTTTCTGGAAGCGATAGGCGCTAGCAAAGGCGTGGAGGTTATTCTCGGCAACCGCCATGCGGGAGCCACCGCCGGAGAAGCAAAGACTGCCGCGATGAACATCGTCGACAAATTGAAGGAAGCGCAAGGCATTTTCTGCCCGAATGAATCATCCACCTTCGGAATGCTTCTGGCGCTTCGACAAACGAATCTGGTCGGGAAAGTCAAGTTTGTCGGATTCGACACGTCTCCGCCGCTGATCGACGCGCTCGAGAAGGGCGATCTCGATGCCCTCGTCGCTCAAGATCCGACGCGCATGGGATATGAATCAGTCAAGTTAATCGCTCAGCACCTGCAAGGGAAGAAGGTTCCGGCGACGATCGACACGGGTGTCCGATTGATTACCCGGGAAAATCTGAACTCGCCCGAGATTCGGAAACTTCTCGGCACCCAATAAGGAATAAGGAAGAACTTCCAATGAAGAACAAATGGATCAGAAAAGGACTGGTGACGCTCGCCATGCTTACACAAAGCGCACTCCCGCAAGAAAAGGCAACGCCCCCGACGTTTGGAGACGATGTCGAGTTTCTAAAGAAGTATGTTCACGTGATCGTCCTCGCGGACGCGTCGGGTCAGCGGCAAGTGGCCGTGATTCCGGAGTACCAAGGCCGCATCATGACAAGCACGGCGGCAGGTTCGCGAGGATTAAGCTACGGGTGGGTGAATCGAGACCTGATCGCTTCACGGAAAGTCGCACCACATATCAACGTGTTCGGAGGAGAAGACCGTTTCTGGCTCGGTCCCGAGGGGGGACAGTTCTCGATCTTCTTTGCAAAAGGCAATCCGTTTGATCTCGAGCATTGGTTTACTCCGGCATCAATTGACACTGAGCCGTACGAAGTTCTCAGCAAGAGTCGAGATCGCGTCGTCTGTCGGAAGCCGATCGAGTTGGTCAACTACTCCGGGACGAAGTTCCAGTTGGAGGTCAATCGCGAGCTGCGATTGCTCGAACAGACGGAGGCGAAGAAACACCTCGGGGCGGCGCCGGCGTCCGGTGTGAACATGGTCGCGTTCGAGTCCGTGAACTCTATCAAGAATACCGGTCGCCATGCGTGGAGGAAGGAGAGCGGACTTCTCTCCATCTGGATATTGGGAATGTTCAATGCCGCTCCCGCCACAACCGTAGTTGTTCCCTTCAGAAAAGGATTGGAGTCGACGCTCGGCCCGATCGTCAATGATTCGTATTTTGGGAAGGTGCCGCCCGAACGGTTGATGGTGAAGGATGGCGTGCTCTTCTTTGCGGCCGATGCAAGCTATCGGAGCAAGATAGGCGTTTCCCCTAAACGTGCTCTCCCTACACTTGGCAGCTACGACGCAGTTCATCACGTGCTGACGATTGCACAGTATACGCTGCCTGCGGGAGCAACGGAGTACGTGAACTCGATGTGGGAAATGCAAAAGGAGCCGTTCGGCGGCGATGCGGTCAACAGTTACAACGATGGCCCTCAGAAGCCGGGTGGCACGCAGTTGGGCAAGTTCTATGAGCTGGAAACATCTTCACCGGCTCTCGCGCTTCAACCGGGCGGGAGTGCAACCCACGTTCATCGGACAATCCACCTGCAAGGATCAGAACAGGATCTCGATCCGATCGCTCGATCGGTCCTCGGTGTGAGCATTGCAGAAATCAAGATCGCTCTGAAAAGGTAGACTCAGATCTTATCGTCGTCTGTATGACTCCGATGACCATCCCGAAAGAGCATGTCCACGAATGAAGAACTGGCTCAGAAAAATCGGACCGTTGGTGGGACTGATATTTGTCTTCGCTCTCTTTGCATCCCTTACGCCAACGAACTTCGCAACGACGGATAATTTGCAGCTCATGATGCTGCAAACGGCAGTGGTAGGTACGGCCGCCCTGGGGATGACGATGGTCATCATCAGCGGAGGGATCGACCTTTCGGTTGGATCGGTGATCGCTCTCAGCACGGTCGTGATCGCTTTGCTGCTGAACGCCGGGGCCTCCCCATTTCTCGCAGCACTGGGAGGCGTTGCCGTCGGAATGGTCTGTGGCTCCCTCATCGGATCTCTCATTACCCGCGTGAAGCTAACGCCGTTTATCGTTACGCTCGGGATGTGGGGTGCGTTGCGAGGTGCGGCCAAAGGACTAGCCGACGAGCAGATGATCGTCCCACCGACCACCTGGCTGAACGGATTGCTGAACTTTGTGGCAGACGAGCGACGATGGATGCTCCTCCCGCCGGGTGTTTGGATGATGTTGCTACTTGCGTTGGTCGTAGGAATCCTGCTGCAGTATACTCGTCGCGGGCGCCACATGGTTGCTGTCGGCTCAAATGAGCTCGCAGCACGAGTCTCGGGCGTTCCGGTGGAGGGAGTGAAGATGTCGGTCTACATGCTCGGCTCCGGATTCGCGGCTCTTGCGGGCGTCCTTCAATTCTCCTATCTCACCGTGGGCGATCCGACGACGGCGTCTGGGATGGAACTGGATATCATCGCTGCCGTGGTCATCGGCGGCGGAAGCCTCGCGGGAGGTCAAGGATCGGTCTTGGGAAGCCTTGTGGGGGCGTTGATCATGACGGTGGTGAGCAACGGATGCACGAAGATGGAGTTCCCGAACTGGGTTCAGGAGATCGTGGCAGGTTCGATCATCGTTGTTGCCGTGGCGCTTGATAGGCTGCGGCGAAGAGGGTCGGAGTAGACGATGCTTTTGTGGAACGCACCAATCATCAAGCGAGCGGGGCACCTCTCTCTCCTGCTCGTTTTCCGATGTTCAAGCACGGTCTTGTTGCCACATCACATTTCAAATCGACCAATGACTGTACACCTTCAGCGATTGACAATCGCTCTCCTCCTCTTCCTTCCATCTCAGAAGTTGCTCCTTGCACAAGCCGACTACACGAGGTACGTCAATCCCTTTATCGGCACCGACGGGCACGGGCATACGTTTCCGGGTGCAACAATGCCGTTCGGAATGGTTCAGCTTAGTCCCGACACCCGCGTGCAGGGATGGGACGCATGCGGCGGATACCACTACTCGGATAGGACCGTCCTCGGATTTAGTCACACCCATCTGAGCGGGACGGGCGTGGCCGATTACGGCGATATTCTCCTCATGCCGACCACTGGAAAAGTCCGGCTGAACCCGGGTGAGCCACACAAGCCGCGATCGGGTTACCGTTCGCGGTTTCGTCACGAAACGGAACGAGCATCTCCCGGTTTCTACGGAGTCGTGCTTGACGACTATGCCATTCAGGCTGAAGTAACCGCGACTCGACGTGTTGGCGTCCACCGCTACACGTTCCCCGCTTCACAACACGCGAATGTCATCATCGATCTCCTCCACGGGCTGGGTCCGGACCGGGTGCTCGAATCCACCGTCAGTTTCCCCAGTCGGACCGAGATCGCCGGATTTCGAAGATCAAAGGGATGGGCGCTCGATCAGCGCCTGTACTTCGTCGCTGAGTTTTCAAAACCGTTCCGTTCATTTGGAACGGCCCTCAATGAAGTCATTCAGCCCGAGCAACGAGAAGCCAGGGGCGCAAACGTGAAAGCATTTGCGCAATTTGCCGTCGACTCCGGAGAGCAGATCATCGTGAAAGTCGCTCTCTCTTCCGTGAGCATCGACGGTGCGCGAAGGAACCTCGAACAGGAAGTCCCGGGTTGGGACTTTGATGCCGTTAAGGCGAACGCGGAGCAAGGCTGGAATGCCGAGCTCGGCAAGATCGAAGTTGCCGGCGGGTCAGAGCAACAACTCACGACGTTCTACACCGCTTTGTACCATTCGTTCATCGCACCAAATACCTTCAATGACGTCGACGGGCGCTACAGGGGGATGGATGGGAAGATCCGAAAGTCGGATGGCTACGAGATGCACACGGTGTTTTCCCTCTGGGACACATTTCGCGCCGAGCATCCGCTGCTCACGATCATCAATCAAAAGCGCACGCTCGATGTAGTGAAATCGTTTCTTGCCAAATACGAAGAATCGGGCGTCCTGCCGGTTTGGGAACTTGCTGCGAACGAGACTTGGTGCATGATCGGTTACCATGCCGTACCGGTGATCGTGGACGCATATGTCAAGGGGATCCGTGGATTCGACGGAGATCGCTCATTCGAAGCGATGAAACACAGCGCCATGCTCGACCACTTCGGGCTTCGATCGTACAGAGAGAACGGATATATTCCCGGCGATGTTGAAGGAGAATCGGTTTCGAAGACGCTCGAATATGCGTACGACGACTGGTGCATCGCACAAATGGCGAAAGCACTCGGCAAGGAGAAGGAGTACTACGAGTTCATCGAGAGATCACTCGCCTACAAAAATGTGTTTGATGCGTCGACCGGATTTATGAGAGCCAAGATCAACAGCACGTGGGTGACCCCGTTCGATCCATCGACTGTGACGGCTCACTATACGGAAGCGAACGCCTGGCAATACAGCTTCTTCGTGCCGCACGACGTGGATGGGCTCATCGGCCTCTCCGGCGGAAATGACCGGCTCATTCAAAAGCTCGATGCGTTGTTTGGCGGGGCTTCAGAGCTCACCGGACGAAATCAAGCAGACATCACCGGGCTCATCGGCCAATACGCACAAGGGAACGAACCGAGCCATCACGTCGCGTATCTCTATAACTATGCCGCCGCGCCTTGGAAGACCCAACGAACCGTCAGACTCATCCTGGATTCTCTCTTTCATGCACGACCGGACGGTCTTTGCGGAAACGACGACTGCGGCCAAATGTCGGCCTGGTATGTGATGAGTGCGATGGGGTTCTATCAGGTGACGCCGGGTGATCCCGTCTATGCGATCGGCAGCCCACTCTTCAAGAAGGTGAAAGTGAATCTAGAGAACGGAAAGCAATTCATCATCCGGGCGGAGGAGAACTCGCCCTCAAACCGGTACATCCAATCGGCCAAACTCAATGGCCTGCCCTATCCCAAGTCGTACCTGACGCATCAAGCGTTGATGAACGGAGGGGAGCTGAGCTTCGTGATGGGACCTCAACCGAATCCGCTCTGGGGGAGCGCGCCTGATGACTCTCCACGTTCGTTCGTCAACTTTCCCTTCGTGGCAGTTCCATTTGTTCAACCGGTCTCAAGGACAGNNACCGTTGTGCGTCTCGGATCCCTGACGTCGAATACGGAGATTCACTTCACAACGGACGGCAGCGTACCGACGATGAGCGCGCCGACGTACAGTCATCCGCTTCTGATCAACAAGACGACAACCATCAAGGCCGTAGGAGTAGGAACCAGCGGTATCAAGAGCAAAGTGATGACGGCGGAGTTCCTGAAGGTCAAGCGAATCGGCGACATTACTCTCAAGACCGCTTACAGTCATCAATACACCGGGGGAGGCGATCAGGCATTGGTTGATCTTCAACGGGGAAAGAAGGACTTCCGTCTCGGAGCGTGGCAGGGCTACGAAGGGAGCGATCTCGATGCCATCGTTGATCTCGGCATGATCAAGGAGATCACGGGAGTCTGGCTCGGGTGCCTTCAAGACAACAACTCCTGGATCTTCTTTCCCAGATGGGTCGAGTTCACGTTCTCTGATGATGGGGTGGATTTCCAAAGCAACGTCGAGATTCGAAATTGGGTGCCGACACGGGACGAGAGTATTGTCGTTCAGGAATTTGGGAGAAAGGTCGAAAGCGCCCGAGCTCGCTACGTGAGAGTGCGTGCGAAAAGTATCGGGAAGTGTCCCCCGTGGCACAAAGGGGCGGGAAGTAAGGCGTGGCTTTTCGTTGATGAGATAACCGTAACGACAAGAGAATGAGCAAGAACTTCTTCCTCGAAGTTTGTGTCGACTCCGTGGAGTCGGCTGTTGCAGCCGGGGAGGGGGGCGCCGCCAGGGTGGAATTGTGTGCGAATGTGAAGGAAGGAGGAACCACGCCCAGCGCCGGAATGATCAAGCTCGTTCGAGCGAACATCTCGATCGGACTCAACATCATGATTCGGCCGCGTGCCGGTGACTTCTGCTACACCGACAAAGAATTCGCCGTAATGAAAGAGGACGTGACTCTCGCGAAGCGTTTGGGAGCCGACGGAGTCGTTTTCGGCATGTTGCGGTCGGACGGCTCTCTGGATTCGGATCGACTCCGAACGCTCCTCGATCTGGCTCGACCGATGAGCGTGACCTTTCACAGGGCTTTCGATGCGACGGCAGACTTGCCGATGGCACTCGAAGAGATCGTGAGCCTCGGGATCAATCGCGTCCTGACATCCGGCGGACAGGAAACGGCGTTGGAAGGGATTGAGATGATCCGACGGCTCGTTCAGCAGGTGAGGAGAAGAGTTCAAGTTATGGCCGGATCCGGGGTAAACGAAAGGAACGTCGGTGAAATCATTAAGCACGGAGATGTCGAAGAAGTTCACGTCATGAGTGCCGTCTCTTTTCTGAAGAGAAGTCGTGCCGGAGGACAGGCCTCGTTTGATAAGGACATTTATGTGGTTGATCCGAAAGCAGTTCGAAGGTTCGTTGAGCTCGGTTCCTCGTCCCTTTTCGCGATGGACCCAAGTTCGTCCACGTCGTGAAACTTCTCTGCCTCGTCCGCTTGCTCTGATTCCCGGCAGCCATGACGACCTCACAAACTTCCCATCCATGATCTCGGAGGAAAGCCTATGATTCCCATCTTCGCTATAGCAATTGCCGTTTCAGTCGCTACTCTTCGCGTCCGGACTGAATCGACGGGTGATACGAATTCGTCTCCGCCCGACTCGACGTCCAGGCTCTACAGCTTTACGATGAAGACGATCGATGGCAAGGAGAAATCATTATCCGACTACCGGGGGAAGGTTTTAATGATCGTGAATGTCGCGTCCAGATGTGGCTATACGCCGCAGTACGCGGGCCTCGAAGCACTCTTCAAAAAATACAAGGAGAGAGGTTTCGTGATCCTCGGCTTCCCCGCGAACGACTTTCTCGGCCAGGAGCCGGGGACCGACGATGAGATCAAACAATTCTGCACGCTCAAGTATGACGTTACGTTTGAGATGTTCTCGAAGATCAGCGTGAAAGGAGAGGAACAGCATCCGCTGTATAAGTACCTGACGACGGAGACCCGTGTGGCCGGGAGCGTGAGATGGAATTTTCAGAAATATCTTGTCGATCGGGAGGGAAACGTCGTTGATCGGTTCACCCCCGGAACCGAGCCGCAAGATCCAGCGGTCCTCGAAAAGCTCGAAACGCTCTTAACGAAAAGCGACCAGAACGATTGAAATGTGCCGCCAGGGAGATGAAGATGATCCGCAATGGGAGCCTAAGAATTCCACGTCGTCGAGTCCGAGGCTGAAACTTTTTGGCAGGTGCAGCCGTCTACCTTGTGGCTTGGTTCTCTCCCACGCGGTTCGTCACTCTTTCCGGGGCGCATTCATGAAATTGCTGCTTTCGTCTGTACTTCTCACGTCACTTCTCATCGCTTCTCCCAACGATTACAGAGTTCTCAAGCTCAAGAAGGTCAATGCTGAAATCGTCATCGACGGCGTCGTTGACCCAGCCTGGGCCGTTGCGGATTCGGCTACCGACTTCTTTCAGCTCCAACCGTACCTTGGGAAAGATCCGTCGAGCAAAACCACCGCGAAGGTACTCACCACCGACCGTTCCCTGTACTGCCTCATCGTTTGCTATGACGAGAGGTCTCGTATTCAGCAGAACACGGGGAAGTTGGATGATTTTGGCGGCGATGTGGTATCGCTTATGATCGACACGTTCGGAGACAAACGGACGGCGTACAAGTTCGCCGTGAGTGCTGCCGGGGTTCGAGCCGATTCAAGAATGCTTGATGACGCCCGCAACAGGGACTACAGTTGGGACGGCGTCTGGTTTGCCGAATCAAAAGTGTACGATTGGGGATTCGTCGTCGAGATGCAGGTACCCTATCGCTCGATCCAGTACGACGAGAATCTCGCCGAGTGGGGTTTGGACTTCGATCGGTGGATCCCGGCATCGACCGAAGACCTCTACTGGTGCAGATACGAAGAGAATGAAGGGCAACGAGTTTCGAAATTCGGAAAGCTCGTGTTCGAGGACTTCCGGCCATCCATCAAGGGGCTGAATTTNNTATCCGGTAGGAATAGCAAAGTCGTCATATCTTCGCGAAGGAACGTACAGGATCGAACCCGACGCAGGGATCGATCTCTTCTACAATCCCTCCCAGAAGCTCACGTTTCAATTCACCGCAAACCCCGACTTCGCCCAAATCGAAGCGGATCCGTTTTCATTCAACATTTCCCGTTACGAATCGTACTTCGATGAGCGAAGGCCGTTCTTTACGCAAGGGAATGAAGTCTTCATGGCGTCGNNCTTCTACTCGCGAAGGATCGGGAAGAAGCTCCCAGACGGAACAGAAGTTCCGCTTCACGCCGGCGCGAAAGCCTTCGGCAGGATTGGCGAGTGGGAGTACGGCGGGTTTCTCGCGCTGACCGGAGAGACAGACTACGTCGAGGAGGGCGAGAAAAAGACCGAGCCTCGTGCCTATTTCGGTTCCGCGAGGATCAAGAAACAAATCCTCGGCAATTCGTCCGTCGGCGTGTTGTTCGTGGGAAAGCGCACGGAAACGGATGAAGACGGCGTACTCGATATCGACGGAGCGTTCAGGGAATCCGATTGGCAATTGGCATATCAACTTGCACGATCGTTCAAGAATTCCCAGGGCGATTATGCCGCGTCGGCGGGATTCACGATGCTTCAGGATAATAAGATCATCGCAGTGAGGGGGAGATACATCGGCCAGAATTTTGACATTCATCAGGTCGGTTTTGTTCCCTGGACAGGCACGTGGGAACTGACCGGCATCGGCGGACCGCGATGGTACTACAAGGACGGCTACCTCCAGCAATTGTTGATCTATGCCGGCGGATCCCTCGGCCACGAACAGGTAGATGCGTTTACGGATAGATCGGCGGTACTTGGCATCAACATGGGCTTCCGGACCAACTGGGGATTCGAAGTCACGCTTATCGGAGGAAGGTCCAAGGACCAGGGGAAGGAGTTTGATTCGTACGAGGTGGATCTTTCCTCGTGGCTTTCCGTTTCTCCGAAATGGAATGCGAACGTCTTTGGGGGATACCAGAAAACGTACAACTTCTCGCGCGAGTACCTGGCATTCTACTCGTGGGCCGGAAGTCAGTTCGGGTGGCACGCGCTGGATGTGCTTGACGTAGGGACGTCTGTACGGGCCTTCATCGAAGGAAATCCGGACAACCGCATCGAGGACGTCACATACAATGCGCGGCCGTATCTTTCCTTGACACCCGTAAACGATCTGAATCTCCGCCTTTATGTCGACAATGTCTACGTCAGGTCGACGAAGCGCCTCGAGCGCATGATCGTCGGCTTTCTTTTCTCCTACAACTTCCTGCCGAAGAGTTGGATCTACTTCGCGCTGAATGAAATAAGAGATCGAAGCGAAGAATATGGACCGACCGGCATCCTCCTTCCTGAGCGCCTCCACGTAGCAGACAGAGCGGCCGTCGTGAAGTTAAAGTACCTCTTCTACTTCTGACCGGCGGGGAAAGCCCGTTGCGCCGATTCCTGGTTCGCTGTCTGGAATGTCGGTCTTCCGCGTCGTTCTGGCCGCCCCCTGCGAACCACCCCCCCTTCGGGTTCCTTGTTGGAACTGTGCGATGAGAATTCTTATATTGGGATCAACCCTTGGGGGAGTTCATCGACGAGGGATTGGATCACGACCTGCCGGGGCACTGTTGGGACTTGCGAAGACACACATCATTGTCAATCCAGCTTCCGCTGCCGGCAAGACCGGCAAACGTTTGAAGAACATCCTCAAGGCGATTGAGGAGCGACTGAAGGGATCCTATTCCCTGTACGTNNGCCATTGGCGGGGACGGCACGGTTCAGGAAGTGGTGAACGGTTTCCCCTTCGAGCAAAACGGAGGGGAGAATCCTTGCCATCTCGGCATCGTCTGCAGCGGCACGGCTCAAGACTTTGCCAAGAGCTTCGGTCTGCCGCGCTTGATCGAGCATCAGGTTGATATCGTATGTGGTGATCATTCCAGAAGTGTCGATGTGGGACGTGTGTCGTATATCGATCTGCACGGAAGGCGCGCGGAGCGCTTTTTTATCAACGAATGCCAACCAGGTATCGCGGCGGTAGTTGTCGAGCGTGTGTCGAAGAGTGCCAAACGTCTCGGAGGATTTCTCGGTTTCGGTCTCGCGGCTGTTGCAACGATCGCCCGGCATCGCGACCAAGTGATGGCCGTGACGATTGATGACCGGGAGACAGTGACGGGCCCACTGCTTGGTGTTGTGGTGGCGAATGGCAGTTATGCAGGCGGCGGCATGAATTTCGCTCCCCGGGCAAAGGTGGACGACGGTCTCTTCGACGTTGTTTTAATTCATGGTCAGCGTGTCATCTCGCGCCTCGTCAATTTTCCCAAGATCTATACGGGCAAACACGTCGACCTATCCTGGGTGAGCTACCAGGAGGGGAAAAGAGTCTCAGTCACTTCGGAGGAACAAGTTCTGCTCGAAGCCGACGGTGAGTTGCTTGGCTATCTTCCCTGCAGCATCCAACTGTTGCCGCGGGCCCTTCAGATCAAGACTTCCCCTGGAAATTCCAACTCGCCCTGAGGGGATTGGCCTTCCAGAGCTCCAGGCCGACCTTCTTTCGGCGCGGTGCAGGTGGTCTATGACACGGGGGGGGCGCGATCGCGCATCGGCAAAAACCTTTTGGATAATCTGCTGACTTTTTCTATTTTGTCACTCAATCACCATCACTTCAATTCCCCAAAAACAGTGTTTCTCTCTGTGAGGGCAGGCTAGCGTATGACAAGGGTACTCGTCATCGATGATGAAGGATCTATTCGGGAGACAATTCTCCTGGTTCTGCGGAGGAACGGTTTCGAAGCGTACGGCGTGGAGAATGGAATCGAAGGGCTCAAACAGGCGCGCAAGAGGCTACCGGATTTGATCGTCTGCGACGTCCGGATGGAGCTGGTGGACGGCTATCAAGTGCTCACGGCGATCCGCAACGACCCTACCACGGCCTCGATACCATTCATCCTCATCACTGCCGAGCAGGCGAGGGCGGACATCAGACATGGGATGGATCTCGGTGCTGACGATTTTCTCACCAAGCCCTTCACGTCGAGCGAAATTCTGTCAGCGGTGAATGCACGACTACAGAAACACAAGATGCTGATTCAACAAGCGGAGAACAAACTTGAGCAACTCCGGTACCAGCTCAGCACGTCGCTTCCGCACGAGCTCCGCACGCCGCTCAACGGTGTGCTGGGGTATGCAGACATTTTGCGAAAACAGTTCGCCGAGCTCGAACCCATGGAAGTCTCGCAAATGGCGGAGCGGATCTACAAGAACGGGAAGAGGCTCCATCGTCTGGTGGAGAACTTCCTGATCTATGCGCAAATCGAGATCCTGAAAATGGACTATCAGAAGATCGAATCACTGCGAAAGACCAGGACGCCGGACATCGGCAAGATCATCGACGTGTTGGCGCGACAGAGGGCGTACGAGTCGGATCGTTCGATGGACCTCGATCTCCAACTGGAGAGCGCCGATGTCGCGATCTCCTCGGATTACTTCAGTAAGATCTTCGAGGAGTTATTTGACAATGCGATCCGGTACTCGCGAAAGGGGAGCCCTCTTCATATTCATTCATCCTGTGCGGGGCGCGAATTTGTCCTTCAGGTGCAAGACAATGGACGCGGTATGACGCCGGAGCAACTCCACAGCATCGGTGCTTACATGCAGTTTGAGCGGAAGATCTACGAACAACAAGGCTCCGGGCTGGGGCTCACGGTCGCCAAGCGTCTTGCAGAGTTGCATGGTGGAACTCTGAGAATGAAAAGCGAATACGGCAAAGGAACAACTTCGACTGTGATCCTTCCTCTGGCTCCGGGGAATGGCGAAGTCGGCCCCACTCCGCCCTCCTGAAATCGTTGCTCCATTGCACCACCACCGGAGAATGCAGAGGCGATGCATACCGGTCGCCCCAGTTGAAAACTCTTTGTTCAATGTTCGAGAGCACCGATCAATGACGTCACGAGTTGAGTATGGTCGGCGATGGGGCTATCTCTCCGTTTCTCCCCCGCCGACGTATTTTGTCTTCTCCGCGGTGATCTGAGGATCCTTTGGCGAAGAAACGCACCACCACTCCCAAGGTTGTCTCCGAGCGCGCACCTCTTGCGGTCCGTGGAGGCAAACGCTCTCCCCTCGTTCCCCCTCTTTTGCAGGAGGAGCAACGGGGAACGGAGCGTCCAACGCTTCTGCACAACGATCGCAGAACGCCCGCCGATATGGATCCACCGAACGAGAAAATAACCGAAAGCGACTACGACGGCATTGTTGTGATCGACGCCAAGGGAACGATCCTTTCCCTGGGATCTTCCGTGAGAAATGTCCTCGGCTACTCCACTCCGGAAATCACCGGGAAGAAGGTCGTCGCATTTGTGCATCCTGATGATCACGAACGGTTTCTGCGTGATCTGCGAAAGCTAGCCCGGACGACGCGGAACAACGTCACATTCGAAGCCCGATTTCTCCACCAAAGCGGGGCGTGGAGACGGATGGAAGGGGTCGGGGCCAATCTTCTCCGCCTCCCGTCGGTTCAGGCGCTCGTGGTGAAGTTCCGAGACATCTCGATGCGAAAACGCGGGGCGGAATCGGCGGGTCAAAGCGTCATGCACTTCCGGTCTATGATGAGTGACGCCCCCGTTATCTTGTTTGCGACCGATCGTGATGGAATCTTCACGATGTCGGAGGGACACGGCCTTGGGAGCCTCGGGATCGAGCCGGGGGAACACGTAGGGCGCTCCGTGTTTGATGTCTATCGCGATCTGCCCGAGTTGGTGGAGAAGTTCCGCAAGGCGCTGCAGGGGGAACCCGTGCACACCATCATCCGTGTTGGTGACAAGGTCTTCGAATCGCGCATGCGCTCCATGAGAAACTCACAAGGAGAGCCGGACGGCATTGTCGGCGTCTCGATCGACATCACCGAGCGGGCAAACATCGAGGAGCAGTTGCGGGCAGGCGAGCTTAAGTACCGGACGCTCGTCAATAGCATGAGTGAAGGGCTCTTGATGGTTGATACCGATGATGTGATTCTGTTCGTGAACGACCGGTACTGCGACTTGATGGGTTTTACGCGGGAGGAACTGATCGGGAAGAGGGCGATGGATCTCGTCTTGCGTGAAGAAGATCGTTCCATCATGAAGACGCGCAACGCGCTCCGGACGAAGGGCATCTCGGAGGAGTATGAAATCCAGCTCAGGAGAAAATCGGGCGAGTTGCTCTGGGTGCGCATTGGTGCCGCGCCCATCGTAGATGCGCGCGGAAACGTCTCAGGCTCCATCGGGGTCCACACGGACATTTCCGAGCGGAGGAAGGTCCAGGAGATCCTCCAGGAGTCCGAGCGGAGATTTCGGCAGTTTGCCGACCATATCGAAGGTGTCGTGTGGATGGCGGATCATCGGAAGCCGGAAATCCTCTTCGTGAGCACCGCCTATGAGCGCATCTGGGGAAGGTCATGCAAGAGCCTGTACGACAATCCTCGCTCATTCCTGGATGCGATCCATGCGGATGATCGCGATCGCGTCGAGCGAAGTTTGGGCCGGCAAGTCGAACGATCAGGAGCAGATGTGGAATTCCGCGTCGTGCATCCCGATGCCTCCCTCCGGTGGGTGCGGCTCCGGGGCTTTCCAATCCGAGACCGGGTCGGACGCGTCTATCGAATCGCGGGCATTGCCGAGGATATCACAGAGCGCAGGTCCGTGGAAAACGCATTGCGGACGAGTGAGGCAAAACTCCGGCTGATCACGTCACAGCTTCCCGCCGTGCTCTGGACGACGGATCACACGCTTCGCCTGACGTCACTCCTCGGAGCCTCTCTCGGTCAATTTCACCTGTNNCACCTGAATCCGGGCAGAGACATCGGGAAGACCCTCTATGAGTTGTTCGAAACCAGGGACAAGGACTTTGCTCCGATCGCAGCTCATCTCAGGGCGTTGCGGGGTGAGTCTGTTCGCTACGAAAACCGGTTCAATGACCGTGACTATGACGTCCAAGTGCAGCCACTGCGCAATGAGCGCGGAGAGATCATCGGATGTATGCGGCTTGCCGTCGACATCACGGATCGCAAGGTGGCGGAAAGCGCAGTGAGGGCGAGTGAGGAACGATACCGCAGTCTCGTTGAAAACATCAGCGAGATCTATTTCGTTGTCGATAACCAGGGCAGAATCGTCTACTGCAGTCCGAACATGTTCCAGATGACCGGCTACACAACCGATGAGATCATCGGAAAGTTGTATCTTCGTCTCATCGCCCCTGAGGAGAGGTCTCGCATCGTCAAGTTCTTCCGGGAGCATACGGAAGACGGCACGATCGACGCCCGTATTGAGTTCCTGGGCCGCAGGAAGGACGGGGTAACCGGGTGGATCGAACAATCAACAAGAATTATTCGTGACGATCGGGGCGAGGTGGTTGAATACCGAAACGTCGTGCGCGACATCCGTGAGCGCAAGCGCGTCGAAGATCAACTGCGCCTGCTCGCACACGCCGTAGAGAGCACATCGGAGCTGATTTGCATCACGGACCTGGACGATCGATTCACATTTGTCAACAAGGCGTTCCTCGAAGCCTACGGCTATGAGGAGCAGGAGATCGTCGGCCAAACCCCGGCGATCATTGTGTCGCCCAACAACCCGCCGGAGATTTCACATTCGATCCTGGATTCCTCCCGCCGTGGTGGCTGGCAGGGAGAATTGATCAATCGTCGGAAGGATGGCTCGGAGTTCCCCATCCTCCTGAGCACGTCAGTCATCAAGAATGCTGAGGGAACAGCCATCGCCCTGATGGGTGTCGCTCGAGACATTACAGGACAAAAAAGAGTCGTAGAAGAGATCCGCGGAATGGCCACAGCCCTCGAACAACGGGTTCTGGAAAGAACCACCGAACTCGTTCTTCAAAAGGATGAGCTTGCACGGGTCAATGAGCGGCTCGAGAGACTCATTGATGAGTTGAAAGAGGCGAAGAGCAAGGCGGAAGACGCGAGCAAGGCGAAGAGCCAATTTCTCGCAAATGTCAGCCACGAGTTGCGTACGCCACTGAACTCGGTGATTGGCTTCGCCAACGTGTTGCTGAAAAACAGAGACCGGCGTCTGAACCATGTAGAAGTGGACTACCTTGAAAAGATCCTCGGCAACGGGAAGCATCTTTTAAACGTCATCAACCAAATGCTTGATCTATCGAAGATCGAGACGGGTCGGACCGATCTGGATCTCTCCACCATCTTTCTTGGAGCGCTCGTCCAGGAGACAATCGCCGAGCTTGCCGGACAGGTGCCCGCCGGTGTTGTGATGAAGGCCGAAATACCCAATCAGATTGCCCCGCTCCGGACCGACTACGGAAAACTAAAACAAGTCCTGATCAACCTCCTGGGCAACGCGATCAAGTTTACACGGAAGGGAAGAATTACGGTAAAGGTGCGAACTGATTCCCTCACCGCTCAGCCGACGCATATCGACGTCATCGACACAGGCATCGGGATTCCTAAAGAGCAGCTCGGCACGATCTTCGAGGCATTTCAACAGGTTGACAACACGAGCGCCCGCCAGTACGAGGGAACAGGCCTGGGCCTTACGATTTCCAAATCCATGTGTGAGCTGATGGGATATAGGCTCGCGGTGGAGAGTGGCGAGGGAAAGGGCTCCACGTTCACTATCTGTTTGCAGTGAACGGAGCAGCGCGAAACCAGGCAAAGTGAAGGAACAACCGGAGAGGGATGAAGAGGCGTTTTTGCCTACTTCCTGGTCGGTGACGGCTCCTCATCTCCATGACCGAAGACTAATTCACAGCGATCAACTCGACTTCAAAGATCAACGTGGCGTTGGGCCCAATATCCTGTCCGGCTCCATGCTCGCTATAGGCAAGATCGGCCGGGACAAACAACTCCCACCTCGAACCGACTTACAATTTCTGCAGCGCCTCGGACCACCCCTTAATGAAGCCGTTGACTGGAAACCTTGCGGGCTCACCCCGTTTGTATGAGCTATCGAATCCCTTCCCGTCGATCAGCGTGCCACTCTAACGCCTCGAAACGGTGTCAGTAGGTCTTGGGCTCTTTCCAGACCCTTCCTGAGAATCTTATAAAGTGCTTCCTTAGTCCCTTTCCTCATCACATCCAGACTTACGTCGATCGTTTGTTGCCTGAGACTCCTACCGATGTCGTACCCGATGCTGTAACTCACTTTCTCAAGTTGACCGCTTCGCAGC
>DMMN01000146.1 GCA_003453835.1 Bacteroidota bacterium
GGCGCTAAAGGGCTCCAGACTATCGGGGCCGGTGAACTGGAGATGGCGAGTGGAAGACGGGTCTTGATTCGTGCACACGGTGAGCCCCCCTCTACGTACAAGAGAGCAGAAGAGCTGGGTATCACGATCATCGATGCCACGTGTCCCGTCGTCACAAAAGTCCAGGAGCGCATCCGCAGGTTCTATCTGGACGGCTATCAAGTCGTAATCTTCGGAAAGAAGAACCACGCAGANNTCTCAAACGACGATGGACAAGCCGACCTTCCGCAAGCTCAAAGAGGAGCTTCAGAAGCGCGTACACGAGTTGGTGATTGGGTCGATCGAAGACGAGGCGATTGACTTTCACGCGAAGGACACGATCTGCGGACAGGTATCAGGAAGAGAGAAGAAGATTCGGGAATTCGCCGCGGCGCATGACATTGTTCTCTTCGTTGCGGGACGACACAGCTCGAACGGAAAGGTCCTCTTCGAGATTGCGAGAGAGGCCAATCCCCGGGTGTTTTTTGTGGAAGATGCTTTCGAACTCGAGCCGGCGTGGTTCGAGGACGTTGACACCGTCGGCATTACCGGTGCAACCTCGACTCCGCAGTGGCTCATGGAGCAGGTGAAAGAGGCGATCGAAGGGCGGTTTCCGGAGGCGGAGAAACGGAAGAAGAGAGAGACAGTAGAAGCCATCACTAAATAATCATTCAGTCACGTAAGGTTTTAGCCGTCTCTGTTGCTCGATGATGTGTCGATGGCGCACATGAAAGAGGAACGAGATGGTCTTCTTACCCGAAGTAGCGGTAAGTATCATTTGGAGGAGTAATGGTTGAAGCTTTGAACAATCCAAACGGTCTCGAAGAGCGAGAGTATAGCGACACCGAATTTCAGGAACTCGCGAGGCTCTATGAAAAGACGATGGGCTCCATTAGCGAGGGCGAGATCGTCAAGGGACGTATCGTCCACATCGGGGGATCGTATGTCGCGGTCGACATCGGATTCAAATCGGAAGGCTCCATTTCGATTTCGGAATTCCCGAACATCAAAGAGATGAAAATCGGGGACGAGGTCGAAGTATTCCTCGAGAGTGTCGAAAACAAAGACGGACAACTCATCCTTTCACGCAAGCGCGCTGATTTCATGCGTGTGTGGGAGCGCGTCGTACGATCATTCGAGACGGGTGAAGTGCTGAAGGGTCGTTGCGTCCGGAGAACCAAGGGCGGCATCGTCGTTGACTTGCTCGGCATCGACGCCTTTCTCCCGGGCTCACAGATCGACGTGCGTCCAGTGCGCGATTTCGACGCATTCATCGGAAGGGAAATGGAGTTTCGTGTCGTCAAAGTGAACCATCCCTCCGAAAACGTCGTCGTCAGTCACAAAGTGCTCGTTGAAGAGGAACTCGCCGGACAACGCAAATCGATTCTCGATAGCCTTGAGAAAGGGCAGATCCTTGAAGGACACGCGAAGGCGATTACCGACTTCGGTGTGTTTGTCGATCTCGGCGGAGTCGATGGATTGGTCCACATCACCGATCTTTCTTGGGGTCGCATTAGTCACCCATCGGAGGTCGTGAAGCTCGACCAGACCGTAAACGTCGTGGTCCTCGACTTCGACCAAGAGAAGAAGCGAATCTCTCTCGGCATGAAACAGCTTATGCCCCATCCATGGGAGAATATAGATTTGAAGTACCCAGTCGGCACGAAGGTGCAGGGGAAGGTGGTTTCGCTGACTGATTACGGAGCGTTCGTCGAAATCGAAAAGGGTATCGAAGGGTTGATCCACATCTCTGAAATGAGCTGGACGCAGCACGTGAAGCATCCCTCACAAATGGTTTCGATGGGACAGATCGTGAACGCCGTCATTCTCTCGCTCGACAAAGATGGGAAGAAAATCTCCCTCGGCATGAAACAGCTCGAGCCCGATCCGTGGCTGAATCTGCTGCAGAAATATCCGGTCGGTTCAAAGCACACGGGGGTCGTGCGCAACCTGACCAACTTTGGCGTGTTTGTGGAACTCGAAGAAGGTGTCGACGGCCTCGTGCACATCTCCGATCTCTCCTGGACCAAGAAGATTCGTCATCCGGGTGAAGTTGTGAAGAAGAGTGACAAGATCGACGTCGTCATTCTCGGCATCGACGTTGACCAGCGGAGGATTTCTCTGGGCCACAAGCAGATTCAGGACAATCCCTGGGATGCCTTCGAGAAGACGTACAAGGTTGGGACGGGCGTAGAGGGGAAGATCGTCCGGATCATCGAGAAGGGAGTGATTGTGGAGTTGCCCCTGGGCGTCGATGGGTTTGTGCCATTATCGCAACTGTCCCAAACTCCGGTGAAGAACATCGCAGATTCATTTCATGTGGAGAATGTTCTCCCGCTCCAGGTGATCGAATTCGACAAGGACAACAAGAAAATAGTCCTCTCTGTGCTCGAGTATCTGCGCGGCAAGGAACAGACAATCGTGGATGACTACGTGAGCTCTCACAAGCTGTCTCCCATGACCATGAAGGATATTGTCACGACGTCGATGAGCTCTGAGCCGACCGTTAGCGAGACTCCGAGCATTCAATAATGGTGAGACGATCAGATCAAGAAGAGTTGTTCGAGCCAACGGACAACTCTTTTTTATTGCACTCAAACCTGCATCAAGGAACAAATCCCCCGGCTAAAGTGAGAAACCACTGCACTGAATGAAACGAGTCGCTTTCCATACCCTCGGCTGCAAACTGAATCTCGCCGAAACTTCGACGATCGGCCGGCAGTTCGTAGACGGCGGATTTGAGGTCGTCAAGATCGACCAAAAGGCAGACGTGTGCGTCATCAACACGTGCAGTGTGACGGAGCGTGCTGACCGCGAATGCAGACAGATCGTGCGAAGAGCTCTGCGCCATTCACCGGAGGCTTTCGTTATCGTGATCGGCTGCTACGCGCAACTCCAACCCGAAGAGATTGCGTCCATCCCGGGGGTCGATCTCGTTCTTGGCTCAAAAGAAAAGTTCGACATCTTCCGCTTTGCCAATGGGTTTTCTAAGAGCGGAGAGGCTCAAGCAGTTGTCTCGCCTCTTCAAGACGTTGATACGTTCAGCATCGCGTCTTCCGTTGGTCTCTCAGAACGAACGCGTGCCTTCTTGAAGATCCAGGATGGATGTGACTACAGTTGTTCATTTTGCACCATCCCGCTCGCGCGTGGCGCCAGCCGAAGCTTGGAGGTGACGCCTACCGTCTCTCAGGCACGAGAAATTGTCGCCGCCGGTTACAAGGAGATTGTCCTGACGGGTGTCAATGTAGGGGACTATGGGAAGAAGATTGACACGAACTTGCTCGCGCTCTTGCGCGACCTCGTTGCCGTGGAGGGGCTGGAGAGAATCAGGATCAGCTCCATTGAGCCAAACTTGCTTTCGGATGAGCTCCTCGAGTTCTGGCTCGGGAACGAAAAGCTCTGCAAGCACTTTCACATGCCACTCCAGGCAGGGAGCGACGAATTGCTGAAAGGAATGCGACGCCGCTATCTGACCGACTGGTACGCCGATCGAGTCAGCACGATCAAATCCGCCCACCCCGATGCCGGCATTGGTGTCGACATTATTGTGGGATTCCCGGGTGAGACGGACGAACTCTTCGAGGAAACGTATCGTTTCCTCGTGGAGCTTCCGGTTTCGTACCTCCATGTCTTCACCTACTCGGAACGACCTCATACCCACGCACTTACGTTGCCTGACCACATTGAGCCCCGTCTTCGATTCGAACGGAGCGAACGGCTAAGGATTCTCGGCGCGAAGAAACGTCGAGCGTTCGACCTGTCATTCGTTGGCTCGACCGTGGAGGTGCTGTTTGAAGGCGAGAGTGACCATGGGTGGATGACGGGCCTGACGGGTGAATATGTCAGGGCGAAGGTGCCGACGGAATACGACCTGTCCAATCAGATCAGGAAAACGAAAATCAAACACTTCGGTGAGGAGGGATGCATCGGTGAACTGGTTGATACCTCGTTCCCACAGCCCATCAACCATCAAGCATTTCCGAATGAGGTAACCGTATGCGTCTGATCATCTTTTGGCTCGTCCTCTCTCCGCTTTCTCCGTTGTTGAATCTGGCCACGGCCCAGGTGCGCGTGAAAAGCGACATCATCGTTCCTCACGGCGGGATGGCGACTTCCGGGACCATCAAACTCGACATCGAGTCCCCTACGCGTTCATCGAAATCCGTGCTCCTCGCCGTGGTCTCTTCGCTCATTCTGCCGGGGATGGGCGAGCTCTATGCCGATAATTTCTCGACGGGGAAGTATTCCTTGATGGTGGAAGCTGGTCTTTGGTTGACATACGGTGGATTCCAGGCCCACGGTCAGTGGCTTCGGGAAGATGCCCGTTCGTTCGCATTGCAGCACGGAAATGCATTTCTCGATGGGAAGGATTCACAATTCGAGGTCAATCTCGGAAATTTCACGACTGTGGAGGAATATAATGAAGCAAAGCTCCGAAACAGGCAGTACGAACTGATGTACGATCCCAACTCGAGCTTCGCCTGGCGCTGGGACAACGACGGGAATAGACTGACATTCAAGAACCAGAGAATCCGAAGCGATGAAGTTCTGCAAAACTCCAAATTCGTCCTTGGGGCGCTCGTCTTGAATAGGATCATCTCTGCCTTCTCGGCCGGGAGATCGGCTGCGGCCTACAACCGCTCTCTCAGCTCGCAAGGAGCGTGGCGGCTCGACACTCATGTCTTGGGCGGTCGGCAATTCGGCAACGGGATTGAATTGAGAGTGACAAGGGATTTTTAACGAGGGAGTGAGTGAGAAGACACAATCCCGCCCCGGAGGCGGGATTTTGTATTTTGGCCCTTACCTGAAAGTCTTATGCGAAACATCAAACTTACGCTTGAATACGACGGCACAAACTACGTCGGCTGGCAATTCCAGAACAACGGCCCATCCATTCAAGCAGAGGTGGAGAAGGCCTTAAGCCGGATTCTCCGGGAGCGAGTACAGGTAATCGGAGCGGGAAGAACGGATTCAGGGGTTCATGCGCGGGGACAAGTCTGCAATTTTCGCACGCACAATGAAGTTGAAGCGCGATCCCTTGTAAAAGGTCTGAATGCCCTCGTGCCTCAGGATATCGCCGTGCTCGACGCGAAGGATGTCGACTCATCGTTCCATGCCCGACGGAGCGCCAAGGGTCGAGTGTATCGCTATGTTCTCTCCCTTGAGCCGACCGCCTTTGAGAGAAACTATGCCTGGTTTGTCGGGGGGTTCCATCTCAACGTGACGATGATGAAGGAATGCGCAAAGCTCATAGCTGGTGATCACGATTTCACTTCGTTCTGCAAAGCCGAGACGGAGCTGCGCCAACATCGCTGTGTCATTGAAATCGCGGAGTGGCGGCAAGACGACCGCAGAATGATCTTTGAGATCGGTGCGAACAGGTTTCTACACGGAATGGTTCGAGCGCTCGTCGGAACGATGGTGGAGATAGGAAGAGGCCGCGGATCACTCGAAGAATTCTCGCGGATCCTTGATGCGAAAGACCGTCGGGCGGCGGGCATGGCGGCGCCGGCAAAAGGCCTCTTCCTCGAAAAGATCATCTACTAATCGAAACGGCGCATCTGTGTTGAGGCGCTCTTCGCCTCTGTTTGCTTCTTGGTGCTGTTTCATTTACATTGACGGCGTATGATTAAAGAATCCATTCAGCGACTTTCTGCAAAGCTCGACCTCTCCAGGGATGAAGCCTATGCTTCAATGAACGAGATCATGTCGGGTGTTGCGACGGAAGGGCAAATCGCCGCGTTTCTGATGGGACTTCGTCTGAAAGGCGAAAGCGTCGAAGAGATTGCCGGATGTGCCCGTTCCATGCGCGAAAAAGCTCAGCGGATTGAGTCTCAGCGCGTAAATGTCATCGACACGTGCGGGACGGGAGGAGATGCCTCCGGAACATTCAACATCTCAACTACTGCAGCGATTATCGCGAGCGCCGCAGGGGCCGCTGTAGCAAAACATGGGAATCGAGCAGTCTCCAGCAAGGCTGGCAGTGCCGACGTGCTGAAAGCCCTTGGTGTCAACATTGAAATACCTCTCTCTCACATCGGGCGGATCCTCGATGAGATCGGCATTACCTTCCTTTTTGCGCCGCTCCTCCACGGCGCGATGAAGTATGCTGCGCCGGTCCGACGTGATATGGGGATCAGAACCATCTTTAATATCCTTGGCCCGCTCACCAATCCTGCCGGGGCCAAACGCCAACTGTTGGGAGTGTTTGATCCGTCTTTGACCGAACTTATCGCATCCGTCCTTAAAAGTCTCGGAACTGAGCACGCGATGGTCGTTCACGGTGAGGGAGGTCTCGACGAGTTGTCGACTCTGGGCTGGACAAAGATTAGCGAGCTGAAGCATGGAGAGGTCATCACGTATAGCATCAATGCACGCGACCTGGGTTTCGTTGGAGTGAACCCCGGAGAACTCAAGGGTGGCGATGCGCAGACGAACGCAGAATTGATCAAACAGGTCCTCAGTGGAAGGAACGGTGCTCCGCGTGGAATCTCGCTGCTTAACGCCGGGGCGGCATTGGTGGTATCGGGGGTGGTGGATTCGTTGCCCGACGGCCTCACTCTGGCGACGGAATCCATCGATAGTGGAAAAGCTCTTCAGCAGCTCACCCGCTGGATTGAAGCAACCAATAGTTAGTGAGAGAATTTGAAATCGATCAAGGAACTCCTTAAGGGACAACTGGTTCACTGGGGTCTTCTCAAGGCAAAGCTTTCGGAAGAGCAGCTCAAGCAGGTTCTTGAAGCCAGCACCCTCAGCGGCACGATCGATCGAACCGAACACGATCTCATTAAAAGTATCCTGGAGTTTACGGATACGACCGCGAAGGAAATCATGGTGCCGCGTCCGGACATCATCGCCATCGATATAGGTCTGCCTACGGAGAAGGTGGTGCGGAAGGTGATCGAAGAGGGATATTCGCGGTTACCGGTCTTCAAAGAGAGCATGGACAATATCATCGGCATTATCTATAGCAAGGATCTCCTAAGCCTTCTGGAACATCGTGATTTGATCGTGCTTCAGGATATCATCCGTCCGGCGTTCTTTGTTCCGGAGTCGAAAAAGATCAGCCAACTGCTCAAAGAATTCCAGCAGAACAAGGCCCACCTAGCCGTTGTGGTCGATGAATTTGGCGGGACGGAAGGGATCGTTACGATGGAGGACATCGTCGAGGAGATTGTTGGGGAGATCCACGATGAATACGATGAGGTGAGCAAGGTCGTAGAGGCGTCCAAAGACGGCTCGATCGTGGTCGACGCACATCTCAGCGTCGGCGACTTTAACGCACAGTTTGGCGCGCTGGTGCCCGAGACCCCGGACTATGAAACCCTCGCCGGCTTCCTGCAAAAACTCACAGGTCGTCTGCCGGATGTCAATGAGGAGATTCGATTCAACGATATCGTATTCGTGATTGTCTCGAAGACGGCGCGTCGCATTCGCCAGGTGAGAGTCATTCGGTCGCAGGAGGGTGGAAAGAGCGTCATTTGACCATGGGTATTCTCGAACAGATTCTCGAGCAGAAAAGAAAAGAGGTCTCGGCTGCCCGGCTCACGCTGCCGATGGAGGAGTTGAGGGAGCGCGCAGCTTCGGTTTCAGGGATACGGCCCTTTCCGGACGCGCTGAATCGGAATGGCTTCGCAGTCATTGCAGAAATCAAGAAGGCCTCTCCATCGAAAGGTCTTTTAGCTGAGGAGTTCGATCCGGTTGTCTTTGCGACGGAGTATGAGAGGGGTGGAGCACGCGCATTATCCGTCTTGACGGATCGGTGCTTCTTCCAGGGTGATGTCCGTTTCATTGCGGCCATCAAGAAGGCAACGAACTTGCCAATCCTACGAAAGGATTTCATCATCGATGAGTATCAGCTCTATGAATCGAAATTGATAGGCGCTGACGCTATTCTCCTGATCGTCAGAGCTCTCGACGTCGATTCACTGGACTGGCTTGCTGAGTGCGCAAAGTCCATTGGCTTGTCGGTGCTTTTCGAGACCCATACAAAGGAGGAGATCGACATCGCCAATTCACTCCATGCCGATATGATCGGAATCAACAATCGCGATCTCACCACGTTCGATGTTTCTCTCCAACGCTCACTCGAACTTCGGCAATTTATTCCTCCGGCCGTGCTTGCAGTCAGCGAGAGCGGCATCCGAACACACAACGACGTTGCCCAGCTAAAGGCGGCCGGTTTCGACGCCATCCTTGTCGGCGAAGGTTTGGTCACGAGATCCGACAAAGTCAGCGCTTTGAAGGAGTTGATTGAAGACTAAGGTCCAGGATATTTTCGTCAAGATTTGTGGGATCACCAATCTTGAGGACGCCCTGCTCGCTGTCCGATGCAAGGCAGACGCTCTCGGATTCATCTTCCACGAAGAAAGTTCGCGCTTCATCTCGCATTATCGGGCAGCGGAAATCGTCAAGAAGGTGCCGGAGCACGTTTCGAAAATCGGTGTCTTCGTGAATGCCGGCCGCAAGTTCATCCATGATGTGGTAACCCACGTCAACCTGAGCGCAGTGCAACTCTATGGGAATGAAGGGCCGGACGATCTCGTGAGTTTTGAAACGAGCGTCATCAAGGCAGTGCGTGTGAAGAATGATTTCGATGTCGAAGTCCTTCGTAACTACATCGTTGATGCCTTTCTGCTGGATGCCCACAAGGAAGGACAATATGGTGGAACTGGAAAGACGTTCGACTGGAATATCGCCGTCAAGGCGAAGGAGTACGGCAAGATCATCCTTTCCGGAGGATTGAACCCGGATAACATCGAAGACGCTGTGAGGTTCGTTCAACCGTACGGCGTTGACGTCGGCAGCGGTGTTGAAGCAAGCCCCGGCAAGAAGGATCCCGAGAAAGTCCGCGAGTTCATCATTCGAGCCAAGAGCATTCCTCTCGACTACAACTACGATGAGCATGAAGACCAACCATAGATACATGGGAACCGCCCCGGATGATCGAGGCCACTTCGGAATCTATGGCGGACGATACATTCCTGAAACGCTTGTGCCGGCGGCCGAAGAACTGACCGCTCAGTACCTGACCATACGAAATGATCCGAAGTTCCGGGATGAGCTCTCCTACTATCTGAAGTATTTCGTTGGAAGGCCGACTCCCCTATATTTTGCCGAACGATTGACAAGGGAACTCTCCGGTCCCAAAATCTATCTCAAGCGTGAGGATCTCTGCCACACGGGTGCGCATAAGATCAACAATACCGTCGGTCAAATTCTCATCGCGCTTCGAATGGGAAAGAAACGGATCATTGCCGAAACCGGCGCGGGCCAACATGGCGTGGCTGTGGCAACGGTCTGCGCGCGATTCGGCCTGGAGTGCGTAGTCTACATGGGAGAAGAAGACATCCTCCGCCAGGCCCCCAACGTGGCGCGGATGAAGCTTTTGGGAGCAGAAGTGAAGCCGGTCAACACCGGGAGTAGAACCTTGAAGGATGCAACAAGCGAGGCGATCCGTGATTGGGTGACGAATGTGGAAACGACGTTCTACATCATCGGCTCCGTCGTCGGCATGCATCCCTACCCCATGATGGTGCGCGATTTTCAGGCTATCATCGGCCAGGAGGCCAAGAAACAGCACCACCAGGTCGAGGGGCGCCTGCCCGATTGCTTGGTGGCCTGCGTGGGTGGCGGCAGTAATGCCTTGGGGCTGTTCTACCCTTTTCTGGATGACCAAGGGGTCCGAATCATTGGGGTTGAGGCGGCCGGTTACGGCATTGAAACCGGCAAACATGCTGCTCCGCTCTGTGCCGGTTCACCCGGCATCCTGCATGGCAACAAAACCTATCTGCTTCAGGACCAGCACGGTCAGATCACCCATGCCCATTCCATCTCGGCCGGCCTGGACTATCCCGGCGTCGGCCCTCAGCACAGCTACCTCAAGGACATCGGCCGGGTGAACTACCAGACCGCGACCGACCAGGAGTGTCTGGATGCCTTCATGACCCTGTCGCGCGTCGAAGGCATCATCCCCGCCCTGGAAAGTGCCCACGCGGTGGCCTGGGCGATTCGTACCGCGCCGACGCTGGGCAAGGACAGCCACATTCTGGTCAATCTGTCCGGCCGCGGCGACAAGGATGCCGACTACGTCGCCAAGCTGCTCGGCCTGTAAGCCTCTGGCGCCGGGCCGCCACCTCCCGAGAGGACGCGGCCCGACGTCGCGCAGCGCGGCGCCATAGCGGGTAAGATGCGCAGCCGCCCGTCCGTATCCAGGCCTGCCCCATGCAACACAGCGTCTCGCCGATCGGCTACGTCCGCTCCTGCTTCAAGGAAAAGTTCGCCATTCCACGCCAACCCAGCCTGGCCCCGGCCGCACGCGGCGTGCTGGAACTGCTGCCGCCGTTCGACAAGGGCGATGCGGTGGCCGGACTCGAACAGGTCAGCCATGTATGGCTGCTGTTCCTCTTCCATCAGGCGCTGGAAAGCACACCACGTCTCAAGGTGCGACCGCCGCGCCTGGGCGGCAATCGCATGGTCGGCGTGTTCGCCACCCGCGCGACGCATCGCCCCAACGGAATCGGTCAATCGGTGGTCAGGCTGGATCGCGTCGAAGCGGATCGGCTGTTCATCTCCGGCATCGACCTGCTGGATGGCACGCCGGTGCTGGACATCAAGCCCTATGTGCCCTACGCCGATGCCCTGCCGGATGCGCGCAACGACATGGCTGCGGACGCGCCGACACTGATCGAGGTGCAGTGGACGGAAAGCGGGTTGCTGCAGGCCCACCGCGAAGCGCTGCGGCTCGGCGAGCCACTACTGGAACTCATCGAGCAATGCCTGGCACAGGACCCGCGCCCCGCGTACCAGAAGCCGGAGCCCGAGCGGCGCTACGGCGCGCAGTTCTGGGATGTCGACGTGCGCTGGCACTACCCTGCGCCGGACACGATCCGCGTGCTCGAGGTGATACCCGCGACGCCGCGACCGACCTGAGGCCGGCGCGGCGCGACCTCACTTGCCAGCCGGGGTCAGCAACAGACGCTGCGTGCCATAGACCTTGTCGAGATTCCCCGTCTTGAACGGGAAGCTCAGGTACTGCGCCTTCAGCCACGCCTCGATGCCGTCGGCGTAGTGCGGGCTGGCCGGGTTGCCGGATTGGCCCGAACTGTTCAGCCCGATCATCGGTTCGTCCAGTCCGAAGTCGACGATGATGCGCATTGCCGGGATCAGCCAGGTATCGAAGTCCGTGCCCAGGTGATAGGCCGAGGCATTCAGCGTGCTGTGATCGCCGCCCATGGCATAGGGACCACGATCGAGGTAGTTGCCGATGGCGTGGATTCTGCTGCGCTGGCCGGCCGCCATGTGCGGTGCCAGCTGCGTCGCGCCGGAGGTCCAGCGAGCGGTATGCAGCTTGCCCCATTGCCAGGCGCTGCGCTCGTTGCCCAGACGGGTTTCCAGCAAACTCACCGCAGCGGCCAGGCTGCGCGCCAGGATCGCCGGTTTGTCTTCGCTCTGCGCGGTGCGCTGGTCGTTCCAGAACGGGCTGTCTTCGCGGCCGAGCAGATGGTCCGCCTGGGCCGAATAGGAAGTGTTGGCGGTCTGTACCAGCGCACGCCAGGCCGGCGAGTCCTCAGGCCCCAGTTCGTCGAGGAAGATGTGCCGCGCACTCTCGTGCAGGAAGGCGCCATACAGCGCGGCGTTGGCCGAATCGGCCGCGAGCTTGCCATCGAAGGCGAGCAACCGATCCAGCGCCTCGCGCGCCTTGCTGCGTTCGGCGGCCGGCAGGGCATCGATCGCCTGGCGCAGCGGCCCGGCCATGCCCGGCGCCTCGAACATCGCCCTGAGCTTGGCAGCGAACGGCGTGACCTGGTCGTACTGCATGGCGATGGTGCTGCGGGTGTCATGCTTGCCCCGCCCGGCCAGCTCCGCCAGTCGCTCGTAGCGCTCCGGGCCGTACCAGGAGCTGGACAGC
>DMMN01000308.1 GCA_003453835.1 Bacteroidota bacterium
TCCAATATCGCGATCTGTATTTTGGAGTCAGGCGTTCAGTAGAGGATGGCAGCGGTTCAGGAATCGCCGCGGTCGGTCATCCTCCCGATCAGATCGGTCTGTGGGAATGGACATCGGACGGCGCTATACAACGCAGCTCGACGGAACGATCTTCACTTGTCCAGACGATGGATATCGGACCGGATGAAGAGGCGCTCGTCGCGTATGAATCGGGTGAGGTACGCATTCGACGTGGAGGACGCTGGACTTCGCTCAATCCTCTTCCGCCGGAGATGGTCAACATTCTCTTCCTACGATATCGGACCAACGGAGATCTCTGGATCGGCACGGAGAGGGGATTGTATCTTCACCGGCGCTCCTCGTCGAGGTGGTCGCGGTGGCGACACCCATTTCCCGATCCCCGTAATTCGGTCCACGAGATCTATCAGTCCTCCGACGGATCAATCTGGCTCGGCACGATGAGAGGTGTGGAAGTGCATCGTCCGGATGGGAGCGTCTGGTCTCTGGATACGGTTCTCGGAATGCCGCTCCAACTCGTCACCGGCATCATCGAAGATGAGAATCGGAATATGTGGATTTGCAGCGGTGCATCGTTCGATGGTGCGTATCGTTGGGATGGGGTGAAGTGGAAGCACTTCGGAGCGAGTGAAGGACTGCCCGCCCCGCGAGTCCACAAGATCCGAAAGGATCGCCGTGGAAGACTCTGGTTCTTGGGCCTGGGGATCAACTACTCCGATCCAAAGAACCAGCCGGGCGCTTTCGTGTACGATGGCGCGACCTTCACACGATGGGGCACCGAAGAAGGATTGCGCAGTGGCCGCGTCTATGCATTCGCAGAGCATCCGAATGGCGCCTATTGGTTCGGCACATACGGCGGCCTCTGCAGGTGGCATAACGGCAGGTGGACGCATTGGACAGAGAATAACGAGCTCCCTGCTATAGGCCGCATTCCCACGCTCACGATTGATCGCGAAGGAGTCGTTTGGTTTACAGACCAGAAGTCCGGACTCGGGTACATCGACAAGAACGACCGCGCACGATTCCTCACGATGCAGGATGGCCTGGTAAGTNNTCACGAAATCTGGGATCTTCGCGTAGATGACCAGGGCGTTTTGTGGATCTCCACTCGCAACGGCCTCTCGAGCTACCGCAATGGGATCTTCACCACCTATGGCACGAAACTGGGCCTGGGGACGTTGCGGCTCTGGGAGATTCTTCCTCTGCTTGATCGTGTCTACATTGGAAGCTCCGGGAGCGGTGTCAACATCCTGAACCGGCGAGAAGCAAGTCCCCCTCCTTCCGTTGAGTTTTCAAAACCGGTAATTGAGGGAAGCGATGCGCTCCTCCGTTGGCGAGTGTACCCTTACTGGGGAGAGCTCCCGATCGGCGATATTGAAAGTCGGTTCAGGGTCGACCACGGTTCATGGTCATCTTGGAGCACGATGCGCGAGATGAGCCTGACAAACCTCGAAGAGGGTATGCACGTGGTTGAGGTGCAGGCGAAAGGATTTTTTGGCGATTTCGAATCGTCCACCAGACAGATCTCGTTCAGGACCGAGCCACACATCTTTCGAAGGCCACAGTTCCTTTTCCCGGTCGGTCTGTTGACGCTTGCGCTCGTCGTGCTCGTCGGCGTCTATTTCGATCGCAGGAGGAAACAAGATGCGGCTCTGCGCGCAATTGAAGTCCGCTACCGAGGTGTCGTCGAGGATCAAATGGAATTGGTTTGTCGTTTCCTTCCCGACGGCACTCTCTCCTTTGTGAATGAAGCGTATTGCCGCTACCACAACAAAAGGAGGGATGATCTTATCGGAGCGAATATAAAGAACCTCCTCCAGGGGGAAGAACGGGCATCGTTTGATCCATACCTCGGCTCGTTTTCCAGGGAGCGCCCTGTGCAGTCGGTTGAATATTCGGTTACCCTGCCATCAGGCGACATTCGCTGGCACCAATGGACCGATCGAGCAATACTCGATGAACGGGGTCGTATCATCGAATTTCAATCCGTCGGGCGCGACACAACGGAACGGAAACGGGCGGAAAAGACGTTGTTCGAGCTCTCCAAGAGAATTCTCGAAGCTCAGGAGTCCGAGCGTCGGCGGGTCGCGCGCGAGCTTCACGACAGCGTAAACCAGATTCTCGCATCCATCAAGTTTCGGATCGAGTCGTTGGAAGAAAAGATACCCGGCCGACTCTCAACCGTCAAGCGCGACATCAAACATGGGAAGCAACTCCTCGACAAGGTCATGTTGGAAGTCCGAAGAATCTGCCGCAACCTGCGGCCGAGTGAATTGGATGATCTGGGACTTGCCTCTGCTCTTCGCAGCCTTGTGCACGAATTCTCGGAGCGAACGGGGATCGCTCTATCCCTGAATGTTCCCGAAACAACGGCACTTCCTCCGGAGGTCGAATTGACGCTGTACCGCATCGTTCAGGAATCGCTCACCAACGTCGAGAAGCACGCTCGAGCCAATCATGTAGCAGTCGATGTGAGCCTGGAGAATTCGTTCGTCACCGCATCAATCCATGACAACGGCAAAGGATTCAATCCAAGTTCCGCAGGCAGAAGGTCGAAAGTGAAATCCGGGATGGGGCTCGTTGATATGAAGGAGCGCTTGGTGATTCTCGGAGGCACGATCGAAGTCCATTCAAGGCCGAGAAAGGGAACGACGATCGTCGTCCACCTTCCGGTCAACAATACCCACCGACCACGTCTTGAGGACCTATGAAGGATCGAGCCCACTCAAAGATTCGTCTTCTCCTCGTTGATGATCATCCGGTTGTGCGCGAGGGAATCAAGTTCTCGCTCGCAAAAAAACGGAACATCGATATCGTCGGAGAGGCCTCTGACGGAAAGCAAGCGATCAGAAAGGCAAAGAAGCTCTCCCCCGATGTGATTCTTCTGGATATTAACATGCCGAGGGTGAGCGGGCTCGAAGCGGCGAGACGATTACGCAGCGCCTCACCCAAATCGAAAATCCTCGCTTTCACGATGCACGACAGCAAGGAGTACGTGCTCAGGATTTCCCGGCTCGGCGCCAAGGGGTACGTCTTCAAAGATGACTCCCCTGCCGATGTGGTACGCGCCATCGAAGCCGTCCATAAGGGTGGGGTCTATTTCAGCCCGCGCGCCTCGAAGCATATCTTGAAAGAATACGTCAGAGCTACAATGAATACGGAGGACTCTACGATCCTTGGCCTTTCGCAACAGGAATACGAAGTTCTTCGTTGCATTGCCTCAGGGCTCTCCAGCAAGGAGATCGCCGCTCAGTTGAAAGTCAGTGCGCGCACGGTTGACACTCATCGAGAACATATCATGGAAAAGTTAGACATCCGCACCGTTGCCGGACTCACCCGATACGCGATACGAGAAGGGCTTGTGACCCTCGAATAAGCCCTTTCTGGTCGCGTTTCTTCCCCGCTTCGTTCAAAAACCCCAAGAAAATGGCCTCGCGCGGCATCCGTAAAAGTACGGATGCCCCACATCCGTAAAAGTACGGATTGATTTTCTCCTTCCTTTCCGCTTCGTTCAGGTGAATTCCATGTGTCTCGGAAGCGATTGGTCGAGGGGTTCATATGAAACGAAAAACTGTATTCATCGCAGATCATCATCGCGAAATCCGCCGCGCAGTCTGTGATTTCTTTCAGCATCACGACGAGTTCAGAGTCGTCGGTGAGATCGAAGACGGCTCGGATATCATTGACCGCGTCGCAGAGCTGCTTCCAGACATCCTGATTGTCGACATCGAGATGCCCGGCTGTAACGGGATTGAAACAACGCGCATCATCAAAGACCGAAAGCTGCCCGTGAGGGTGCTCGTTTCGACAATGTTTGACGACCCTCTCTACAAAGCCAGGGCCCTTCAGATGCGCGCCGACGGTGTCATCGTAAAGGCCTCCCTCAAACAGAGTCTCGAGGAGACTCTTGGATTGCCACCTCTCTCCTCCCGAAGACGATATCCATAGATGAAAACGTTTTTGGCATCAAGCCACCGCGGTGCTCACCCATCGGCGCCCTTGGGGGAGGGCGTCGAATGAGGTGGAAACTTTTTCTGTCCATCATCTCATCATCATAAGGAACCTGCAACCAATGAACTCCGTCAATAGAATTCTCGTCGCCGAGAGCGATCCGAATCACGTCGGCCTTTTTCTCGCGGCTCTCACCGAACACCGCTTGACGAGCGACACCGTCATCGTGCGCGACGGACGCGAAACGCTTGACTACCTTTACAGATGTGGACCGTTTCATGCGCGGGAAGGTGGGAGCCCCACCGTGATCTTTCTTAGCGCGAATCTGCCAACACTGGACGGGCTCCAGGTCCTTCACAGAATCAAATCGGACCACCTGCTCAAAACGATTCCCGTCGTAGTGCTCGCGCCGACGCTCGAAGAGGACGTGCTGAAGCAGAGCTATATTCTCGGTGCGAATGCCTTCATCGTCAAGTCGCCTGATGCAGGCACGTTTGTCTCAAACGCCAAGGCACTCGTTTCGTTTTGGGGCCTCATCAATGAGGCACCCCCTGGAAGTGCCCGAAAAGGGAAGGATCCGTCAGGTCAGACACGTACGGACGGATCAACCACGCAGGCGTCCTCGAAGTCCAGAGATCCCGAGGACACGATCCACCGCATTGGAAGTTCATAGTGGAGGCGCGAGGGCGCATCGTCGGCCAACATGTCGACATCCCGCGTCAACCACAGGCAATTCCAATCACACCTCCCGATCTCGCGCCATGTCATCCTTCCCCCTTCGCTTCTCTCCTCTTTCAATTCGTCTTGTGATCTACTCGTTTCCTTGAATCTCATTCAAATAATCCGCATTTTTGCCTCGTCATCCGAAGCGTAGTTCCTGCCCCATCATTGAACATGTGGGCTTTTTCGTTTGCGGAAACGAAACACCGAGAGCAATGCTGCTTATTTTTCCATCCATAGAGATTCGACGCGGTTCGTGTGTCCAGCTTGTGCACGGCGACGCAGGATCAGAACATATCTATGCCGTCGATCCCGTGCAGATGGCCGTCATCTGGCGCGGCGAAAACGCAAAGACGCTCCACGTTGTGGATATCGACGGTGTCGAGACCGGCAGCGTTCAGAACATCGAGACCATTCAGCGAATGGTCCAAGCAGTGGATATCCCGATCCAGGTGGGTGGAGGTCTTCGGGACTTTGATGAAATCGAAAGGGTTCTGTCGATGGGCGTGTACCGCGTCGTTATCGGAACAGCCGCGGTCAACAGACCGAGCTTCGTTGAGCGACTCATCAAAGACTTCGGCACACGCAGAATCGCGATTGCCATTGAAGGGAGGGATGGAAGAATTCGCACCGAAGGCGGAAAGAAGGAACTCGACCTCTCCCCCCTCACTCTTGCAAAAGAAATGAAGAGGATCGGCGTCGCTCGCATTGTTTACTCGGATATCGGTGAGGACGGCAGAACCAAACGATTGAATCTCGAAGCGCTAAAAAATCTTGCAGTTGGATCAGGCGTTCGAATCACAGCCCAAGGGGGCGTCCGAGAATACAAAGATCTCATTCGACTGCAAGAATTGGAACGGGTGGGCGTCGACTCGGTGATCGTCGGAAGAGCGCTTTACGAGAACCATTTCCCCTGTCAGCGTCTCTGGCGCCTGAACGAGAAAGAACTCACGAGTTTGGGACCGACTCGAAGAGTATGACATTGGTTCCACGATGTATCGTCGCACGACCATTGGGGAAGCCGACCCCGGCGGACCTCCTTCGTCCATCAACATACTTCACAAGAGCGCAAATCCCGAATGATTATTGCCGTAGTTGGCCATAGCACAAAAGATGTGTTCCACCTTCGTGGCAGCGGGCCGGAAAAAGACGAGCAGCAGGTCGAGAGCCTCGGAGGCGTTTTCTATTCCGTCGCAACTCTGGCAAACCTCCTCTCGAAAGACGACAGGATTCTTCCCGTGTTCGGCGTCGGCGAGAGGGATTACGAAAGCGTCAGCGAACGGCTGCAGAGATATGGAAACGTCGAAACGAAAGGGATCTTCGCTTTGAGGGGAGAAACGAACCGCGTTCATTTCTTCCCGGGGCTCAACGGCGGACTCGCCCAGTGCTCCAAGAGCATCGCCCCACCCATCCCTTTCGCACGCATCAAGCCGAGTCTCGATGCCGATGCCGTCTTGATCAACATGGCCTCCGGATTTGACATTACGCTCGAGACGCTCGACTTTGTTCGGATGCATGTGCGTGATCAGCGAATCCCCCTGCATTTCGATTTTCACTCTCTGACCCTTGGCATCGATCGGGACCACACGCGATTCCGTCGACCGCTTACGGACTGGCGCAGGTGGTGTTTCATGATGGACTCCGTTCAACTAAACGAGGATGAGGCTGCAGGCCTCGGCTCCGAACGATACGACGAGCCGACGCTCATCAATCACCTGATGCCGCTGATGGTGAACGCCTTGTTGATCACGCGGGGCGAGAGAGGGGCATCGTTGATTCGTCAGGAACACAAGAGATTCGACCGGCACGACATCGAGGGGGTCCAGGCGGAAGCGCCACTTGACACAACAGGGTGTGGAGACGTGTTCGGCGCGGCTTTTGTTTATCGGTACGTCGAGTCTCGCGACTATGTGAAGGCCGCCGAGTTTGCCAACAAGATCGCGGCCATCAAAACGGGCTTCAGGGGGATTGATGGTCTCGACGATATCCGACGACGGCAAGCATCGACCGTCGAGACAGGCTAATTTTTTTGAAACGAGCAGGCTAAACTATGATCGTCATGAAATTCGGCGGCACGTCTGTTGAAGACGCGGGCGCACTGAACAATGTTATCGAGATCGTCTCACGCCAACGGGAGCGGCAACCCCTTGTTGTGCTTTCCGCTATCGCGGGCGCGACGAATACGCTGCTCGATGCTGCACAACTTGC
The DNA here is from genome assembly GCA_003453835.1 of Bacteroidota bacterium. GTDB lineage: Bacteria > Bacteroidota > Ignavibacteria > UBA10030 > UBA10030 > UBA10030. The sequence continues at coordinate 6,898 of DMMN01000308.1, forward strand.
CGTTGAAGGAAAGCTTGAGGCAGCCCATGCTTCCCTACACGCTTTGCTCGAGCGGCACGTTGTCGCGTTGGAGAATGTCATCGAAGAGCGATCGACAATCCAGGAGTTGATCCTCGAGTTGCGCCGGAGGTTCGATGAGCTGAAGAATCTCTGTCAGGGTATCGCGATCCTCGGCGAGCTGACAAACAGATCCCTTGACGCCATCGCTTCTGTGGGCGAACGGCTCTCCTCCCTGATTCTTGCCCGTGCGATGCAGGAGCGAGGCCTGCCGGTTGATTTGGTCGATGCGCGCACCTTTATCATCACGGATGACCACTTTGCGTCCGCGGCTCCCCTGTTCGACCGGATCGATGAGAAATCGAAAGCAATCCTCTCACCGCGAATCCGAACGGGCAAGTTGGTGGTCACGCAAGGTTTCATCGGTTCAACGGAGAGCGGCGTCACGACGACTCTCGGTCGCGGCGGCTCGGACTACACCGCGGCCATCGTCGGCGCGGCGCTCGACGCGGAAGAGATCCAGATCTGGACTGACGTCGACGGAGTTCTCACGGCAGATCCGCGTATCGGCCCATCGGCTAGGAAACTAAAGGTCATCTCCTTCCGCGAGGCATCGGAGTTGGCCTATTTTGGAGCGAAGGTGTTGCACCCGAGCACGATCCTTCCGGCGGTGAAGAAAGAGATTCCCGTCATCGTGCTTAATTCGAAGCGACCGGGCTTGTCGGGCACGAGGATTGTCGCCGCTCCGCCAAAATCCAACGCCGCAGTAAAATCCATCGCGTCGAAGAAAGAGATTACCGTCATCAACATTCAATCCGGCCGCATGCTGATGGCGTATGGGTTCCTCGAGTCGATCTTCTCGGTGTTCAGCAAGCACAAGACCCCCGTCGACCTCGTCAGCACGTCTGAGGTGGCTGTTTCCGTTACCATCGACGCAACGAACCGCCTCGATCAGATCGTTCGGGAACTGGAGAAGTTTGCAGACGTAAACGTCTTCGGACAGAAGGCAATTCTCTGCATCGTCGGCGAACAGATGCACTCGACGGTCGGGATCGCCGACAGGATTTTCCGGGCACTCGGCGAGATCAATTGTATGATGATCTCGCAGGGTGCGTCGGAGATCAACATGAGCCTCGTGATTGAAGAGGCCCAGATTCATGAGGCAGTGAGGCGACTGCACCGGGAGTTTTTCGAGCCGGTCCCTGAGTTGGATATCTTCGAGCCCGTCGCAGCAGTGTGACAACTTCATCAATCGACCAATGAACCGGTTCACTTCCGAATCGATCAACAAACGAACCTTCGATCTACCCGCATGAACATTGCGCTTATCGGTTACGGCAGGATGGGGAAGGNNGAGAGCGGGGCCACCGGGTGGTCGCATGTGTCGATTCCAAAACTTCCTCTCTCTCCCCAGAGATCGCACGAGAGGCGGACGTCGCGATTCACTTTGCCGTCCCATCCTCCGTTGTGGGCCATGTCGAACAGTGGGCAGGATTCGGGAAGGACATCGTTGTGGGAACAACGGGTTGGAGCGCAGAACTGGGCAAGGTCCAGGCAATTGTCGGCGCCGTGAAGATCGGCCTGGTCCACGCCTCGAACTTCTCGCTCGGCGTCAACATCCTCTTCAATCTCCTCACGCATGCCGGCACACTCGTCAACAAGCTTGATGAGTACGATGTGTTCCTTCACGAGATTCATCACAAAGACAAGATCGACAGTCCAAGCGGGACGGCATTGACGCTGGCAGGTATCCTTCTGAACACGGTGANNACGAAAGAGGGAGATCCTTTCCGATGCCCCCAAGGGAAAGATCAAACCCGAACAACTCCACATTGCGTCAACGCGCGGAGGGGCGGTGGTGGGAACTCATCGCGTCACCTTCGATTCCGTAGCCGATACCATTGAAATTACTCATACTGCAAAAAACCGGACCGGATTTGCCCTCGGCGCACTTCTCGCCGCCGAATGGGTGCGGGGCAAACACGGATTGTTCACGATGGAAGACGTGCTTGAGGATATCCGCAAGTAGAGTTTCACGAGGTCATTNNCCCCGACTGGAAGATTGTCGGGGCCGGCGCGGAGAACGCGATATGATTTCTTTCGGCACGAAGGCGTTCTCGGGCGTTCGTAACGTTTACGTAATTCGCGTGTTTAGGGGGCAATGAGTCAGGCTGAGCAGGTACACCTTTTATAGATTTGACTGTCGGCTCGAGAGTCAACTTGGCAAGTTGATTTAGGTTCTGTCAGTGAAGCAACCGAAGAGATCTCAAGTCAACCAACATCAAGGTTCGCGATATGGCAAAATGGAAGAAGTTTCAAGGGACGGGCACGGCGCTCGTCACACCGTTCAAACCGGATGGCTCGCTCGATGAGCAGGTGTTGCGCAGGCTGGTCGAATTTCAGATCCAAGGCGGCGTTGAAGCGCTCATTCCGGTCGGCACCACCGGTGAAAGCCCGACGCTTACCTACGAGGAGCACTATCGAGTCTTCGACGTCGTGATCGAACAGGNNCAGGCGAGGGGTCGGGTGAGAATCTTCGCCGGCACGGGGAGCAACAGCACGTCGGAGGCGATCGAACAAACGAAGTATGCGAAGAAAGCCGGGGCAGACGCCGCGCTCGTAGTCGGACCGTACTATAACAAGCCGACGCAAGAAGGCTACTTCCAACACTTCAAGGCGATATCCGGAGCGGTCGATCTCCCCATCATCGTGTACAACGTACCGGGTCGGACAGGGGGAAACATCGAGGCATCCACGACATTGAGGATGGCTGAGGAGATACCGAACGTCATCGCCGTCAAGGAGGCATCGGGGAATCTCGCGCAAATCATGGAAATCGCACGCGGCAAGCCAAAACACTTTTCCCTCCTTTCCGGTGATGATGCCTTCACGTTGCCGATAATGGCACTCGGAGGTGACGGGTGCATTTCGGTTGTGGCGAACGAGACTCCGCGCGAATTCTCCGAGATGATCCGTCAATCTCTTAACGGAAACTGGAAGAAGGCCCGCGCCCTTCACAACAAGCTTCTGCCATTGATGAACATCAATTTTGTGGAGGCAAATCCGATCCCGGTGAAAGCCGCCCTTGCGATGATGGGGATGATTGAGGAAGTCTATCGCCTGCCGCTCGTCCCGCTCGGAGAAAAGAACCGGGAGAGGCTGAAAAAGGTCTTGGAGGAATCAAAGCTGATCTAGCATCAGGACAAAAATGGCGCTACGAGATCAAATCGAACAATCGTATGCTCAAGACCTCCAGACGCTTGACAGAGTTGCCGCGCTGAGAGCATTCAATGAGCTGAAGTTCTTTCTCAATGCCGGCGAGATCCGGGCAGCCCAGGAATCCGGAATCCCCGGCGATTCTGCCGGATGGGTGGTGAATGCTTGGGTGAAGAAGGGGATTCTCCTCGGCTTCCGACTCGGAGAGATAACCGACCTTTCCATCAACGATCAATTTCGGTTTTTCGATAAGAGCACGTACCCGCTGAAGAGGCTTTCGTTGGACCATCAGATACGCATCGTGCCCGGCGGTACCTCCATTCGCGACGGCGCGTTTGTGGCCAGAGGCGTCGTCATTATGCCTCCAGCGTACATCAATGTTGCTGCTTATGTCGATGAGGGGACGATGGTCGATTCTCATGCGCTGGTGGGATCATGCGCGCAGATCGGGAAGCGTGTTCATCTCAGCGCCGCCGCGCAAATCGGTGGTGTACTCGAACCCGTCGGCGCGATGCCGGTCATCATTGAAGACGACGTGATGGTTGGAGGCAACTGCGGCATCTACGAAGGCACCATCGTGAAGCGTCGCGCTGTCATCGGTGCCGGCGTTGTCCTCACCGGTTCCACACCGGTGTACGATATTGCGAAAGAGCAGATCTACCGCCGGACCGCCACATCTCCGTTGATCATTCCGGAGGGGGCAATCGTCGTCCAGGGGAGCAGGCACGTTGACGCGCCGTTTGCACAGCGGCACCACATCGCCCTGTATACGCCGGTCATTGTCAAGTATCGCGACGAAAAGACTGACGCAGCAACGGCTTTGGAAGAGAGCCTGAGATGAAGCGAATCCTGATTTGCGGGGCAAACGGCTTGTTGGGACAGCGCCTCGCATTGATGCTCAGCACGCAAACGGAATACGAAGTCCTCAACACATCACACCATCGCTCCTTCGTCTTCGACGATCGGCTCTTCGATTACACGCAGCTCGACATCTCCCGCAAAGGCGATGTGAAGAGCCTCATATCGAGTTTTCAGCCCACCGTGATCATCAACGCGGCGTCCGCGACGAATGTAGACTGGTGTGAGGATCATCGTGAGGAGGCGTGGAACGCGAATGTCGTCGGCGTCGAGAACCTGATCGACGCCGCGCGCAAAGTCGGAGCAAGAATCATCCATCTCTCGACCGACTACGTGTTCGATGGGAAACAGGGTCCATACGGCGAAGATGACCGCCCCAATCCGATCAGCTACTACGGCAAGTCGAAGCTGGCGGGAGAGAACGCGCTGCGGATCGCGGATCTCCCATTCGCAATCGTGCGGACGATCGTTCTCTACGGATCCGGGCTCGACGTCAAGCAGAACTTCGCCCTCTGGGTGCTCAACAGTCTCAAGGCGGGCCGACACATTCGTTGCGTCGACGATCAGATCAGTAATCCGACATACGTGAGCGATCTCGCGTACGCCGTGGTCAAGGTGTTCGAGCTCACCCGACAGGGAGTCTACCACGTTTGCGGAGGCGAACGAATCAGTCGGTATGATTTCGCGGTCCGCATCGCGAGCATCTTCGATCTTGATTCTTCTTTGATCGATCGCATCAAGACGTCAGACCTTCAACAGCCGGCACCCCGACCGCTCGTAACAGGTTTCATTACTTTGAAAGCAGAAAGCGAGTTGGGTTTCAAACCGATGGATACAACCCAGGGACTCACGCTCCTGAAACGGGAATTGCAGAACGCGAGGAAGAATTGAACGACATGCTCGTACCGGTCGCCACCGGCTTCCTGCTCGGGTGCATCCACGCATTCGACGTTGACCACGTCATCGCCGTGACGGCATTTGCCTCGAAGCAGGCTCACACACGCGGCGCGGCAGCTTACGGCCTCGTCTGGGGACTGGGCCATGCGACAACCCTTGTCGTGCTCGGCCTCGCCTCTCTCGTTCTTAAGGTCATCATTCCACCAATGGTAGAATCGATCGCCGAGCTCGGCATCGGAGGAATGCTTATCGCCCTGGGCGTCTGGACCTTGAGAAACGTCTTCCGACGAAAACATATCCATCTCCATACGCACTCACACGATGGCGTTGAACATCTTCACTTCCATACACACAAACAGGGTCCGGAGCATACTCACAAGCACTCGATGTTCATTATCGGCGCAACGCACGGATTGGCAGGCACGGCAGCGGTGATGGTTCTTCTCCCCCTGGCGATCTCACAGTCTCTTCTTGCCTCGGCAGCGTACCTCTTGCTGTTCGGAATGGGAAGTGTCGCCGCAATGGGGATCTTTGCGTATCTTCTCGGCAAGGCATCTGCCATACCTCAAGCCCGGCGGGCACTCCCTGCGGTTCAAGGGATAGCCGGATGCGTAAGCATTGCGACCGGCTCCGTCTGGATTGGACTTCGGCTCATTTGAGAAATGAAGAAGCGCTCACCAATCCTTCTCGCGATCTGGCTTGCCTTGTCCCTCTCAGGGTNNCCCCTTCGCGTGCTTACCTTCAACATCCACCACGGGGAAGGATTGGACGGAAAGGTCGACGTCGAGCGGATCGCAAAGCTGATACTCGAATCGAAAGCCGATCTTGTCGCTTTGCAGGAGGTCGATCGGGGCGTCGAGCGAACAAAGAAGATCGATATCATGACGACGTTAGCAGACTTGACGGGAATGACGTATGCCTTCGGCAAAAACGTCGAGTATCAGGGCGGGGAGTACGGAAACGGCATGCTCGTGAGGTTTCCCATCCTTGAGGAACGGAATCATCACTATCAGATGGTGAGGCCGGGCGAACAACGAGGCTTGCTCCAGCTTGTGCTCGAGGTAAAGGGAGAAGAGATCCTGTTCATCAATACGCATCTTGATCATCGGCAAGGAGACACGGATCGAGTTTCCGGCGCCGGTGAGATTCGGGATGTCATCAAGCGGTTCACTCCTCGACCAATCATTCTGTGTGGTGACTTCAACGACACCTCGGGCAGTCGAACCATTAGTCTGTTGAAGGATGATTTCGTTGATGCATGGGAACTGACCGGTACCGGCCGGGGAATGACCTGGCCTGCCGACACACCCAGACAACGGATCGACTACGTCTTCATCTCGAAGGGGGAAGCGGCTTCGTCCGTGAGGTTGACGCCACTATCCGCACGCGTGCTCAACTCCAACGCATCGGACCATCTGCCGCTGCTCGTGGAACTCGAACTCAAAACAGGCAAGGAGAAAGGATCTCGATAGCAAACTATGCTCGACATGAAATTCATTCGCGACAACTACGACCTTGTGCGCAAGGGGGCGGAAGCCAAGGGGCTCACCGTCAATCTCGGCGAGATCATCTCGCTCGACGAGAAGCGTCGGAAACTGATCCAGGAGGGAGAATCGCTGAAGGCGAAGCGGAACGACGTCTCGGCACAGATCGGGAAGTTGAAAAAAGCCGGAGGAGATGCCGCACAGGCAATTGCCGAGATGGACGCCGTCAAGGACCGGATTCAATCCATCGACCACGAGTTACGGGAGACCGAGGCACATCTGAACGCGGCACTTCTGACGGTTCCCAATGTCCCCCATGCATCCGTGCCGGTCGGCAAAACCCCGGCAGACAATCAGGAGATCTTCACGTGGGGCGACTTGCCTTCGGTCGATTTTGAGATGAGACCTCATTGGGAACTTGCGGAAAGACTCGGCATCATCGACTTCGCTCGTGGCGCAAAGACAGCCGGGGCCGGATTCCCCTTCTATCTCGGAAAGGGAGCAACGCTCGAGCGATCGTTGATCAACTTCTTCCTCGATCAGGCACTGCATCGCGGTTACAGCGAAATGTGGCCGCCGATGGTTGTCAACGAAGAAAGCGCGCGCGGAACGGGTCAAATTCCGGACAAGGAAGATCTGATGTACATCGTGGAGCGCGATCAACTTTTTCTGATCCCCACCGCAGAAGTCCCCGTGAGCAACTTCCACCGCGATGAACTCCTCGCCGAAAAAGATCTCCCTCTCCGCTACGCCGCTTATACCCCGTGCTTTCGCCGTGAGGCCGGTTCGTACGGCAAGGACGTGCGGGGACTCAATCGCCTCCACCAATTCGACAAAGTTGAGCTTGTGAAGTTCGTCCATCCTTCCACCTCCTACGACGAGCTGGAGTCGCTCCGGCAGGATGCCGAGCGGCTGCTTCAACTTCTCTCGCTCCCGTACCGCACGCTGCTGATGTGCACCGGCGACATGGG
>DMMN01000237.1:0-8281 GCA_003453835.1 Bacteroidota bacterium
GAAAGCGGCGGTCACAGTGATCCGGTTGCTCCCGTACTGCTGGGACTGATCGTGATTCTCGTAGCGGCCAAAATCGGAGGCGAGATCCTTGAGCGTCTTGGGCAACCTGCAGTGTTAGGGGAACTCCTCGGCGGCGTCGTCCTGGGCAATCTGGTTCTTCTGAATCCTGCTTGGAGCTTCTTTGAACCGCTCCGCGCTGGCGTGATTCAGGAAAACTGGGCGGTTGTACTCGACAGTCTCGCCCGCCTTGGTGTCATCATTCTCCTCTTTGAAGTCGGATTGGAATCGACCGTGCGAGGGATGATAAACGTCGGTGCCTCCTCAGTGCTTGTTGCAGCACTTGGGATCATCGCGCCATTTATTCTAGGCTTTGGCGTAAGCTGGCTTTTCATTAAGGAGCTCCCAGTTGAGCTCGCTGCGAAAGTGCCTGCCGGTTTCAGCCTAAACTACGTCCACATGTTCTTGGGTGCGGTCTTAGGTGCGACCAGTGTGGGGATAACCGCGCGCGTCTTCAAGGACCTCGGCAAACTGCAGTCGAAAGAAGGGCAGATCATTCTGGGTGCAGCAGTGATCGATGATGTCCTTGGATTAATCATACTCGCTCTTGTCGCCGCAGTCATAAACGCGGCCGAGATGGGACAGCCGATAGAAATCGGCGTCCTGGTGCGCTTGATCGGCGTGGCGATCCTCTTTCTCGGCGGCTCATTGGCGCTCGGCTCTATCGTCGTCCCCAGAATGATGAACCGGTTGGCCAAACTGCGCACAGCCGATATGATGCTGATTTCGTCGTTGATCTTCGCGTTTCTGTTGTCCTATCTTGCTCATGCGGCCGGAATGGCCGCAATTGTCGGGGCGTTTGCTGCCGGATTGATTTTAGAGGAGGTGCACTTCCTGGGTTTTCGTGAAGGGATGAAGATTGAGCAGTTGTTGAAACCCGTCGCCGCATTTTTGGTGCCGATCTTCTTCGTTGTCGTGGGAATTCAAGTCCGGCTTGAGACGTTTGCGGACCTTTCCCTTCTCGGAGTTGCCTGCGGGATCACCCTCGCCGCCATTATCGGCAAACAAGCCTGTGGTCTAGGGGTTCTGGAAAAAGGTGTAGATCGTCTAACGGTTGGCATTGGCATGATTCCACGTGGTGAAGTGGGTCTCATTTTCGCCAGCATTGGCAAGAACCTGGGGGTTCTTGACGACGCTGTTTTTTCGGCAGTCGTGATTATGGTAATTGTGACAACGCTGATGACCCCACCGCTGTTGAAGTTCACTTTGGCGCGTTGGGAAAAACGTACCAACTGAGAATAACGATACGAATAGAGGTGCCCTATGTCTGAAATCGATTTGAAGGCTTTCGAGAAGAGCATTGTCGTGCGCCCGCTGAACCTAGAAGATTACGAACTGGTCGTGGGGCTGCAATTGAAGTGCTTTCCAGGCATGCCTACATGGACCAGGGAGCAGTTTGCGAGCCAGGTGACGATCTTTCCCGAAGGGCAAATTGGGGTTGAATACCAGGGCCGCCTTGTGGCATCGTCTAGCAGCCTCATCCTTGATTTCAATCTTTACTCCGAATGGCACAGTTGGCGTGACATTGCCGATGGCGGATATATTCGAAACCATACTCCGACAGGCGATACACTGTATGGGATTGAGATAATGGTCGACCCCGAGTACAGAGGTTTGAAGCTTGCTCGACGCCTGTACGAAGCACGAAAAGATCTCTGTCGACGAAAGAACCTCATGAGGATCATCCTTGGGGGCCGCATTCCCGGCTTCAGCAAACACGCAGATCAGATGTCCGCCCGCGAATATGTCGACAAGGTGATCAACAAGACACTGATCGATCCCGTGCTCACCGTTCAAATTTCAAACGGGTTTGTGCTGAAGCGCCTTATCCCAAACTACCTCACAACGGACAAAGACTCGATGGGATATGCGACGTTTTTGGAGTGGTTCAATTTGGATTATGTTCACGACCCCGCGCGGATCTTTATCCGCACAATTCCCGTGCGTATTTGCGCAGTTCAGTATCAGATGAGGGCGCTCAAAAGTTTCGACGAGTTTGCCGACCAGACGGAGTACTTCGTTGATGTCGCCTCCGATTATAAAAGCGATTTTGTCCTCTTCCCGGAAATCTTCACGACGCAGCTCCTCTCGTTCCTCCCTGTGCAACGTCCAGGTCTTGCTATGCGCCAACTTTCCGAATTCACGCCGCAATACCTCGAGCATTTTTCCCGGATGGCGGTCAAATACAACATCAACATTATCGGAGGAAGTCACTTCACCCTCGAGAATGAGCATCTCTACAATATCTCATATCTGTTTCGTCGAGACGGAACGCTCGGGAAGCAATACAAGCTTCACATTACGCCGAATGAAAAACGCTGGTGGGGTGTTGAGCCGGGCGAAAGGCTCGAGATCCTGGACACCGACAGGGGAAAAATCGCCATCTTGATTTGTTACGACATCGAGTTCCCTGAGTTGGCAAGAATCGCCGTTGAGCAAGGGGCACAATTGATTTTTGTGCCTTTCTGCACAGACGAACGATACGCCTACCTCCGCGTTCGATATTGTGCGCAGGCCCGCTGTGTTGAGAATCATGTCTACGTCGCGATCGCCGGCAGCGTTGGGAATCTCCCTTCTGTAGAGAATCTTGATATCCATTATGCGCAATCGGCGATCTTCACTCCCTCTGACATCCCCTTTACGCGAGATGCCATTCAAGCGGAGGCAACGCCCAATGTCGAGATCGTTATTGTCGATGATGTGGACCTGGAACTTCTCAAGAAACATCGCCAATCGGGGAGTGTTCTCAACTGGCAGGATCGCCGTACTGACCTCTATGAAGTCAAGTTGAAAAAGGAATTGTGAGCTTTCGAGCGAGGACGCGTCGTGAATCTGCTCGCAAGCACAACCGGCCGTAGGATTCTCTTTACGGCGCTTTACGCGGCTGAGGGTGCACCAATTGGGTTCATCTGGTGGGCACTTCCGACAAAACTGCGGGCACAAGGGATGCCGGTCGACGAGATCACTACCCTCACATCGTTGCTCGTTCTCCCCTGGGTTTTCAAGTTTGTCTGGTCGCCTCTCATCGATTATGTTCGGACGAAGCGTTGGTCGCTCAAATCCTGGATCATCACGTTTCAGGTATTGATGGGTGGAGCACTTCTGCCGCTGGCAATCATTCCATTCGAGGACGCGGCTATGCTTCTCTTTCCGTTACTTCTCGCGCATGCTCTGTTCGCCTCCTCACAGGATGCTGCCATCGATGCACTCGCCATTTCGGAGGTTCCTGCCGAGGAGCGCGGATCTATCAATGGATGGATGCAAGCGGGAATGCTGGCGGGTCGTTCTCTTTTGGGCGGTGGGCCGCTTGTTGTTGCCGGTCCGATTGGCGATCTGGTAATGATGCTTGGCCTCGTGGCAATCATCTGGCTGACTTTGGTTCTTCTTCTTTTCTCTCAGGAGTCGCGATCTGTGGAAACTCGCACAGAAAGCCCCCCGACGCTCATGTCCAGTCTCAAGACGGCCATCCGAAGACCCTCGACGTGGTGGGGGCTCGCGTTTGCCGGAGTGGCCGGCGCCGCGTTTGAAGGGGTCGGATCGGTCGCCGGTCCTTTTCTGCTCGACCGAGGATTCACAGCGGAACAGACGGGATTGTTCTTCGCATTCACTGCAGTTGTGGGAATGGCCTTCGGAGCGCTGATGGGCGGTCACTTCGCCGACAAGTTTGGAACCAGACGAGCGGTCAAGCTCTTTTTGTCATCTACGATCTTCTCTGTCGTTCTTCTCGCCGCGCTCGACGCAGCGCTGCAATCACCGGTCGCAATCTTCTCGGCGCTTTCCGTTCTCTATGTCGCCATTGGATTGTTCACGGCGTCATCCTACGCACTGTTTATGGAGATTACCGATCCCCGGCTCGGAGCCACCCAATTTAGCGCGTTCATGGGAATGACGAACGTTTGCGAGTCATGGTCAGCGTTTGCAGTTGGACGTCTCACTGTGTCCTTCGGCTATCCGGTCGCCTTTGCGGTTATGGGCGCTCTTTCCTTCTGTACATTGCCAATGGTGAGCAAAATCAAGCCGCAGCATTCAGATCCGGGGGGTGCCTCATGACGACCGAAATCATCTTCATCACGCTGAGTTCTCTTGTCATAATCTCCTATCTGCTTGGGATCCTCAGCCGCTGGACTCACATTCCCTCGGTCTTGTTGTTACTCGCGATTGGGATCGCGGCACGGCAGACACTCGCTCTGCCGCCGTTCTCAACGGATCTTCTTAATCAGTTCGTTCGATTGCTTGGTGCCGCAGGACTCGTGATGATTGTGCTGGAGGCCAGCCTTGATTTGAGGATATCGAAGGAAAATGCGCGGTTGGTTTGGAATGCCCTTCTCTCGGCCTTCTTCATTCTCCTGACGTCGACCGCCCTCGTTGCCCTGGTGATTCATTTTTGGTTTGACACTTCTTGGCGGATCAGTGTCGTCTATGCGATTCCGCTTTCGGTGATTAGCAGCGCGATTGTTATTCCAAGTGCCGAACATCTCCCTGCAGCCAAACGGGAGTTCGTGGTGTACGAATCCTCGTTCTCCGACATCCTCGGCATTCTTCTCTTCAATTTTTTCACTCTCAACGAGTCGATCGACACCGGATCGATATTCAATTTCTTCGGTTCCACGGTACTTGCATTAGCTGGATCTCTCGTCGCATCCGGAGTCTTGCTGTGGCTAGTGTGGAAGATCAATACTCCGGTGAAGTTCTTCCTCCTCTTTGCCGTGCTCTTCCTCTTGTATGCTGCGGGCAAACTCGTTCACCTCCCGTCGCTCCTGCTGGTGCTGACTCTGGGACTTGTACTGAACAACATCGACCTCCTCGTACATCCGAAGAACAGCCTGCTCTTCGACCATGCCAAGCTCAGTCCGATTATCGACCAGTTCAGAGCTTTTACGAGCGAGATCTCTTTCTTCATTCGGACATTCTTTTTCTTGCTTTTTGGATTTTCAATCGAGCTTTCATCGCTGGTGAGCTCAACCGTCCTGCTCATCGGGTCGGCCATCGTCCTCGCCCTTCTTGTGGTGCGGTATGTCTACTTCAATTATTTCCTCAAGACCAATTTGTTTCCCGAGATCCTCTTGATGCCCCGAGGTCTCATAACGATCTTGCTGTTCTACTCGATTCCGGAAACCCAAACGGTTCCTCACTTCGATCCAGGCATTCTGTTTTTTGTCGTCGTCGCGACAACGATTCTGATGGCCTTGGGTCTCGTGTTATTCAAGGCGCATCCGGTCGGAGATCCCGAATTNNAACAAGAATCGTGGTGCCGCCGAGTAAAGGACACACCCTCTGCTCTTCACCGAGAGAGAATGAACTTGTTCTTTGGCGGGTGCATTTGCGTAACGTCAGTGAGTAAATCGTGGTGCGTATTGCGGAGAGTACTCCACGGGATGGTTGCAAGACCTCAGAAACGGCGACAACGATAACGGTGAGAACCTCTCAATCAGGGAGAAGCGCCCGGTTCTTGGTCAACCGTAGGGCGACCGATCGCGTCGCGAGATGTATTGCACCTGAAAGTGAGATTTAGCAATCTCCTGGCGTCCTACAATCTGTCAAAGATGAAGCAGCAACGCCGGATATCTCACCATAATCTCTCGATCCGTCTACTTCGAAACTGTCACCTCAATTCTCTCCCACGCGTCCTTCATCTTCACTTTCACGGTCTTCGTACTCTCGTCGAAAGCCCAACCGAGCTTCGAAGTCGAGAGCGTTCCACTAAGCGCTTGAGGAATTCGCTTCCTCGTAACTTCGACAGACCGGGGAGCCTTCGCGATACCAACGAATATAATGTTAAGGTCGCGATCGGGAGGGCGATAGAAGCCTGTAGGCTCCGAGAGAACAAGGAAAATCGACTCCCCGCGCTTCGTCTGGACGATTTCGCGCGTAAGCACGCTCCCCTTCTCATACTCGAATGAGTGGCCGTCGTCTTCATAGTAGCTTGTGCGCGACTCCTCGGCAGGATACACGGTGAGCGTAAGAGGATTGATCGGGGTTTGGTCCGAGTACTGCATGACTTGTTGCGATGGAATAATCGCGCCGGCTCTTACAAAGATCGGGATTCGATCAACCGGTGCGTCAACCGTTACGTGTTTGTTCCCTTGGAGGCTCTTGCCGGTCGCGAACTCATACCAGATCCCTTTCGGGAGTCGCACCTCACGCTTTGTAGCACCCGGCGAGAGAACGGGCGCAATCAACAGATCATCGCCGAACATGAACTCCGTGCCGTTCCAGGCGTACTCACCGTCTTCCGGAAACTCGAACGCCAGCGGGCGCATCGGCGGAATGCCGGTGTGCGCTGCTTCAACCATCGCGTTGTAAATGTACGGAAGTAATCTATAGCGAAGCTCAATTGTCTTTCGATTGATCTCCTCGTACCTGGAACCATACGACCAGGGCTCCTGGTCGGCGCTGTTGATCACCGTGTGTGTCCTCATCAAAGGAGAGAACACGCCGAGCTGGAGCCAGCGGGCAAACAATTCGCCGTTCGGACTTCCGACGAAGCCGCCGATGTCCGATCCGACGAACGGCTGACCCGAGATACTGAGATTCAGCAACATCGGCACGGCCATTTCCAGATGCTCCCACGAAGCGATGTTGTCCCCCGTCCACGCCGCAGAATAACGCCATCCGCCGGCGTATGAAGCTCTCGTCAGGACGAACGGGCGCTCCGAAGGCATCAGCTTCAGAACGCCCTCATACGTCGCTTGCGTCATTTGCTTTCCGTAGAGATTATGGTTCTTCGCATGCGAGGTCTTCAATCCATTGTCGTCGTGGATGACGTTGACATCAACCGTTTTCGTCGGAACGTCGAAGACGGATGGTTCGTTCATATCATTCCAAAACCCGCGCACACCGGCGTCAACCAGGGCGCTGAAGTTGTCTCCCCACCATGCCCGAGTCGGGCTCCTCGAGAAATCCGGGAACGCGCAATCGCCCGGCCACACCTTGCCAACGTAGAGTCTGCCGTCGGGATATCTCAGAAACGCGTTCTGGCTAAGCCCGGATTGATAAGCGTGATAGGAAGAATCGGTTTTGATTCCGGGGTCAACGATCACGGCAATCTTGAAACCGTCCTTCGCAAGATCGCCGATCATCTTCTTTGGATTGGGGAAGTTCTTCTCACTCCATGTGAAAATGCGATAGCCTTCCATGTAGTCGATGTCCAGATAGATCATATCACAAGGGATCTTCTTGGAACGGAAGTCACTCGCGAGTTTTCTGACTCTCGCTTCGGGATAGTAACTCCACCTGCACTGCTGATAGCCAAGAGACCATCTCGGCGGGATCGGCATCCGGCCAACGAGCTCCGTGAAGCGGGAGAGGATGTCTTTCGGGGACGGACCGGAGATGAAGTAGTAGTCGAGCTCCCCTCCGGTTGCGCCGAACGAGTATTTGTCGGGTTGCTCCTTCCCCATATCAAAAGACGACCAATGAGAATTGTCGAAAAAGATGCCGTACGCTTTTCCGCGATTGATCCCGTAGAAAAACGGGATGGTTTGGTAGAGTGGATCAGTGTCGGCTTTGTAGGCAGGGATGTCGGAGTTCCACATCGTCATGTGCTTGAACTTTCGGTTCAGGCTCCCGGCTTTCTCACCAAAGCCGTAGTAGTTTTCGCTCTGCGGCATCTCTTTCCACACGCGCACGGCCTGCGCGTCCCAGCTCATGCCGCGAACCGGATCGTCCTGATTCAACAGAAATCCTTCCTTGTCGAAGAACGATAGTCGCAACGGCTTCTTCTTCACAATCAGCGTGATGTGCTGCGTCGTGATCCGAAGATCTTCCGCTGTCCGAACAACGATCGGCTGTATCTCCGGCCAGACGGACTTCACGACTGCCCATGATTGATCGGGGAGAAAGACGCCGGTTGGCGCGAGATGAACACGAATCATGTCGGAGGCGAGAATGGAGATTCGGACAACGGCCTTTCCGGCAGTGAGGGTGATCTTGTTCCCCACGACGGCTTGGGAATCGAGGTTTCTGATCGATTCCCATTGTGCCGAAATCCGGGCGACATGGAAAATGAGTAGAAAGAGGATAATGAAGAGTCTCTGGTGAATCATGGTTGATGATCTCCTTCCGAGGTGTCTCGGCGAATCTCCGTCCAAATGTGATCGGAGATGTCCGGGTGATCATTCGAGGGTAGAAGCACTGCCGGTGATTATGGGGCATCATAGCTCGGCGTATGCGGTTTCTTCCGCATCGCTCGGATGAAACCCGTCGCGACCATACAGATCACGGC
>DMMN01000237.1:8294-8553 GCA_003453835.1 Bacteroidota bacterium
CCGAAAGCAGCCAGGCCCATATCTTTCTGGGCATCCCACGAATCCCCTTGCGTGCCCAGATACGCGTCACCGGCCTCCGGGTTCACCAGGAGGGCAACGAGCATCTCGATGATTTCATACGCTCCGCTGAACGCCAGCGTGACGTCGAAGGGGAGGTAGTACGCAAAGAATCCCTTCGTGCGCGCCACGCGGAGAAAGATCTCCCTGATCGGATACGCCATCAGCAAGCCAAAACCAAAATGGACCACACGATCGTAGT
>DMMN01000194.1 GCA_003453835.1 Bacteroidota bacterium
ATTTCAGGGATTCCACAGCGCCCGCTTCCTCTACCTGAATGACGAGTACGGCAACGCGTTTCTGTATCGGTTCCGTACATGGGCGATCGGGGCCATCGCATCCTATCCGATCGATCGCTTCAACCGACTCGACGTCGGATTGAACTGGCTGAACCTCTCGCGAGAAAACCTCGACTATCCTCTTGAGAGGGCCCAACGCAGATCGCTCATCCTCCCCACGCTCAGCTACGTGAACGACAACTCGTTGTGGCAGGGGGGGTGGTTTGGTCCGAACAACGGCTCCCGCCTCAACCTTACGTTTTACGGCAGCGCAAAGCTCGGTAACGAGTCGCTCGATCTACAGACCTGGGTGGCCGACTACCGGAAGTACACGAAGTTCTTGAAGGAATACATTTTTGTCTATCGCCTGTCCGGGGGCATCAGCAACGGCAAAGATCGGCAGAACTTCTTCATCGGAGGTACGGATGGGTGGATCAACCGGCGGTTCGACGGCGGGTCGATCCCGATTGTCAACGTCGAGGACTACGCCTTCCTTACGCCCGTCCTGCCTGTTCGCGGGTACAACTACAATGCGCGAAGCGGAACACGATTCGCCGTGGCCAACGTCGAGTTACGATTCCCGTTGGTGCGTTACTTTATTCTCGGGGCCTTGCCGATAGGTTTCCAGAACATCCTGGGTGCGGCTTTTGTCGATGTCGGCTCCGCGTGGAGCAACACAAAGAAGTGGCAGCCCTTCTACGAAACGAAAGACGGCATCCGGAACAAAGACCTTCTGGTGGGAACGGGCTTCGGAGCGCGATTCATCTTTTTCGGCTTCCCGCTGAGAATCGATGTCGCGTGGAACTTCAACGGATCGAGCTTCTCGACGCCGATGTACTATTTCTCGCTTGGCCCGGAATTCTAGCCTTGCACACAGCCTGAAAGCGCAATCGTCCCGCCGGAAATCCCGGCGGGACGTTTTTTTTCAACTCCGGCTGCCTGAGGATCACACTCCCCTTACCTTCTCAAGCAACTCCCTGGCGCTCTCCTCTCGTTTCACTCCGGCACACGGAGGCGAATTGGCTGAGTGCCCGGGACAAGATTTCGCTTCAAGAACAACCGCTGACCGTCCTTGTTCGCGACATACGAACCGAATCCGTTCACGAGCGTTCCGGGTCGGGCTTTGGCATAGAAGTAGATTGCCCGCTTCATCGGATAGTAGCTCCGGTAGATGTGCGCAGGGTGGGGAGTGTAGAACTTCCCGACCGACTCGATGGGCGGCGGAAACGTCGTGTCGGCCTTTGCATCAAGCTCCGCAACCTCCAGCACCTTCGCCGGCACTCTGCCGGAGTCAATCCAGTCGATCCCAACGAAGCCAATCGCTTGCGGCCTGCCGGCAAGTGTGCGCAGCGTCAAAAGGCTCGACGCCGCCCGAAGGATGGGGCTGCGGATCGGCTGCCCGTGGAGAAGTCGAGTTCCAAGAAACATCGTGACATCGGAAGAATCCTGCACCACCACGCTGATCGGGCCATTGGCCCCTTTCGCCTTCGAAAGCTGTTCCCATCGTTTCATCTTCCCGGAGAGGATCTCCCGTAGTTCAGTGGTGGTAATCTGTTCGACGGGATTCTTGTAATGAACGACGCCGGCCAACCCGTCGTATGCGAGAAGTATTTCACTGATATCCGTTTCGTGCTGGAGAACTTGCCTTCGCTCCTCAGTTGTGAGCGGTCTGGTCACAATGATGCATCGGATCGTATCGATCACGAACGATTCAATTGCCTCGTTGGACGAAACGATCGAGTAGGTAATGTTCGCTCCGTTCTTGGCGTAGATGGAAAGGAACTCGTTCACCTCCGCGACGATGACGGGGGCGACGGATTCGGCGATGAGGACATGAAGATGGCCTTTGGTGGTTGTCTCGGGCTTCTCCGGAGCGCAACGGTCGATCAGGAAGGCAAGAAGAACCAAAAGAACGAGCCGGATTGAGAATTCAATTTTCATACGTTTTCGATCGTGAATAGAAAAGGTCGGGAGCGTCTCCCGACCTTGTTGCAGGCAAACAACGGAAGCGGAGAATCCTCCGCTTCCGGATGGCATTCTGCCCTGTGCTGATTGCTCACCGCTTAATGGGAGCGGTCTTGGGCTTCATCGATCATTCTCACGCCCGAACAGAAAGATGCTTCGTTTCGTAACTACTCACCTTGATCAAATGCCCACTAAACACGCGAAATATTCGAACGCTATGAATGATCACACGACTCCTTTATCCTGAAACAAATCACTTCGCGTCTTCCGTGCCTGCCCTGACACTCTTCTAGTCGGGGTGTTTCGTGGGCTGAATCGTTAGCTTTCTTGAAAGANNGTTTTTGGCTGAGTAGTTACTTCGCTTCTTTCATTCTTTTGTCTTCGGCTATTTCACCAGCACCATCTTTTTCGACTGGACGTATCCGCCGGCCACGATGCGATAGAAGTAGACCCCGGTTGCTACGGATTGACCGAAACCGTTCCTGCCGTCCCACCTGACGCTATATCGGCCGGGATTCATCACGTCGCCGCCGAAGAGAACAGCGATCTCGCGGCCGAGGAGGTCGTAGATTCTCAAATCGACCGGCAACACTTCTGGGAGCGAGAAGTTGATCGTCGTCGATGGGTTGAATGGATTCGGGAAGTTCTGGCTCAATNNGCTGGGAAGTTCTGGCTCAATGAGAACGTGAGGGGCAGGTTATCGTTCTCAACGTTCGTCACAAGCGGTTGCGCCCGATCCAGCTCGCGTAGGATGACCGCGTCGGCAACGAGAGCAAACGTATCCCGACGGGCGAAGTTCGTTCCGACCGGATAGAACGCGCTCACGGCCGCCGTGTCGTTTTCGAGCCGTACGTGACCGAAGAACGCCTGGCCGCCGGCTACATCCCTGCCGCCGCGCAGGAAGTAATGATTGCCGAGGTTGATTTCAATGA
>DMMN01000298.1 GCA_003453835.1 Bacteroidota bacterium
GTCGGGGCAGGCACGGAGAACGCGAAATCATTCCCTTAAGCATAAAGGCCAGCAGTGATCATTTCTAGCGTTCGTGTAATTCGCGTATTTGGTGGGCGATATGTCAGGCTGAGAAGTCGCGTCGGCTGGCACTCTGCGCGAACATGGTAGACAATCCTCACATTCGCTTCTTCCATCCATCGTTGCCGAGCGTTTTACTTTTCCCCCGCCGCAATGAAAATGCTGACCGTTGCTTCGCCGCTCCCCGTTTCCGATGCCGCACAGCAGTCGTCGCCGACACAATCGATCTTCACATTCTTCAGTCCCGCCTCATCGAACCAGCGTTGCACCTCTTCCCGCTTGAAGCCCATCCACCGGTCGTGCTGCTCGATTCTCAGGAACTCAAAGTTGTGTTCGTCGAGGTCCGTGATGACGAGCCGCCCGCCGGGTTTCAGCAGGCGAGCCATTTCCTTGATCGCGTTGGCAGGGTTTTCGACGTGGTGCAAGTACATGTTCGCGAAGGCGTAATCGACGGACGCGCTCTGGACGGGCAGATGTTCAGATTCCCCAACGCGGTAGTCGATCGCACTGCCTGTGCCGAACTTCTTCTGCATCAATGCCAGCATAGCTTCCGATTCGTCAACCGCAATGACGCGCGTGCCTCGACGCAAAAGACCCTCGGTGATGAAGCCGGTTCCAGCGCCAATGTCTGCTGCGACCTTTCCGGCTTCAACGCCGGCAACGGACGCGGCTTTCTCCCTCACCGATTCCGGAAAGAAGCTCTCTCTCATCGCATCCCATTGGGAGGCAATGTTCTCGAAGTACTGTTTGCTGCTCATCTTCTCTGCTCCTCTAGAATTGGTCGTTCGTATTGCTCGTTCGAACCGGCCTTCTGATGTTCTTACACAAAGTCCATGCAAATGGAATCGATGTTGCCCGGTCGCCTTACTTCGGCTTCACCGCTTCAATATTGGCGGAGACGGTAAATCGTTCAATGCCGAGTTCCGGGGCCCACTCACGGATGAATTCCCTGCTCGATTCTTTCGGCGTGATCCTGATGTGCTCAAAGCCGACCTGCCGTAAGAACGATTCAATCTCGTTGAGTGAGGCCGCACCCGATACGCACCCGGCATAGAGCGCCAGGTCGTTCCGGATATGATCCGGCAGATCGGCCGTCGTAATAATGTCGGATACTGCGAGTCTCCCTCCGGGTTTCAAGACTCGAAACGCTTCCGCAAACACCTTCTTCTTATCGGGAGACAAGTTGATGACGCAATTCGAGATGGTCACATCGATTGAAGCATCTCCAACAGGCAGGTGCTCGATCTCACCGAGTCGAAACTCAACGTTGGTGAATGCGCCTTTGGCTGCATTCTGCCGCGCTTTCGAAAGCATCTCCGGCGTCATATCGACTCCAATCACGAATCCATCTTCTCCCACTTGCTTCGCGGCGAGAAAGCAATCGAATCCCGCACCGCTGCCAAGATCGAGCACGGCCTCGCCGGGCCGGAGGCTTGCGATGGCCGTTGGATTGCCGCAGCCGAGTCCCAAATTTGATCCTTCCGGGATCTGCAGAAGTTCATCCGGAGAGTATCCGATTTTCTCTGCATAGTCAGTGAACAGCGTCGGCTGTTCGCTTTCGCAGCAAGGCGAAGTGCCACACCCGCACCCGGAACTTGGAGCTTGAGCTATCGATCCGTAATGTTGTCGGACAGATGTCCGGATTTCGTCCTGTTGATTCTTATCCATGGAACCTCCTTAAAGGTGATCCGTTGTCTTCATAGACGGGCGAGACCCGGAAAAGACGCACCTCTGAGGGGCCGGGTGTTGGAGAAAACCGCCACAAGCGCTTCATTTGTAGTTCACCGCTTTCATTGCTACAAATCGATGAGTTCCTAATCAGGCGGTGCGTCGGTAATGTTTGGCCGATTCACCAGCCAGACGCCCGCGAGGATTAACGCCCCACCGACAAACGCCGCCAGGAACAACGCTTCGTGCAAAAAAACCGAGGCTACTACCACTGCAACCAGAGGCTCGAGGTACAAAAGCGAACCGACCTTCGAAGCCGGGATTTCTTTCAAGGCATCGTACCAATAGATGTAAGCGAGCCCGGAACAGAATACACCAAGAAAGAGAATGCCGATCCATCCATCCGTTGTCAATCGGGAGACCTCGTTGTATCCGCTCCCGGCCGTAAACCAAACGGATGTGAACAACCACCCCGTGATCATGACGTAGAACATCATCCGCGTGGGCGGATGCTTCTTGAGTCCGCGGCGGGAGACGACCGAGAAGACCGCCCAGTTCGGTGCGCTGATGAGAACGAGAACATCGCCTATCACGCCGAACCGCCCGCGAGTCAACGCCCCTAAATCGCCCTGACTCACGACAAGCAGCACGCCGAACGCCGCCAGGAGAATTCCGACCACACCGAGCACTCCAAGTCTTTCCCGAAGGATGAACCAGCCGAGGAGAGCGATGAAGATGGGGATCGTCGCGACGATCCAGGCCGTTGTCGTCGCTTTCGACGTCTGAAGGCCCGTCGATTGCAGCCATTGATGAAACGTAATTCCGAGGAAACCAAGCAGAGAGAAGTAGCCGAGTTCTTTCAGCGAGACGAATGCGAACTCCTTCCGGGCCGCGACGAAGGCGCCGAGAAGAGCTACACCGATGCCAAAGCGCAGCCAGACAACGGTCATCGGAGAGACATCGTGGAGCGCGATCTTGGTCGCGATGAATGACGCGCCCCATACAACGACCGCAAAGAAGGCTTTGAGCAACGGAATGAAGGAAGCGTGTTTCTTCGCCAAACGCGTCTCGGTTAGGATGGGGCCATCTCTGAGCGACTATCGTCGCGGTGAACAGCAGCAACAGGAGATAGGGTGGTAGTCGATGATCTTTCCATATCGGTCGAATTCAAAATGACAACACTGCATCAGTTGATCTTTCAGCATCCTGCGAGCTCGCTGCACTCGCGACTTCGCCCCCGAGACTGAAATGCCGAGCCGCCGGGCGAGATCCTTCTGGCTGATCCCCTCATACTCGACGAGAAGTAACGCTTCACGATATTCCCCCGGGAGTTGATCGATAAACGCGCGGACGCTGGGTTCTATTCGTTTTGAAGCGTCCTCTCCGGGTGCGTCGTCACGGACATCCGCCGCTGCATCAAGTTGGGCGGGAATGTTCTTTCGCCGGTGGTAGTCGATGATCGCGTTGCGGGCGATTTGAAAGATCCAGCTTTCGAGCTTTGTCTCGTCCTGCAGCGTGTCGATGCGATGGTGGATCTTCAGAAAAATGTCGTGCAGGAGATCATCGGCGGCGGCGCTATCCGACACGCGCGTTCTGATGAAGCGCTGTAGCCGGTCGCTGAACGATCGGTAAAGAACATCGAGGATCTGCTGCGGCTCATCCATTTGAATGATCTTGTTCACGATACACCCACGATAAGATGAGAGAAGAATGATGAGCGACGACGGCACCTCATCAACCACCGGCAACCGGCCCTATCTCATTTCATCAAGACGAGCTTCCTTGTTTCGACAAAACTCCCCGCCTTCATCCGGGCAAAGTAGGCGCCGCTTGGGAATAGAGACGCGTCCCATACCATCTTATACACTCCGGGCGCTTGCCTTTCGTTCAGGAGCGTCGCCATCTCTCTCCCGAGGAGATCAAACACTTTGAGCGAAACCATCTCGTGATTCGCTACTCGAACCTCAAATGTTGTTCGCGGGTTGAACGGGTTGGGATAGTTCTGCGAAAGAGCGAATACTCTCGGGATCATGTTGATCCTGTCATTTACGGAGACCGGGAGGAAGTTGCTTCTCCGCAAGAGCTGCCACTTTGCTTTGGCGGCATCGGCGTTCTGTTGAATGTCGGCCAGCGAACTGTCGCCGGCAACGAGAGCGAAACCGATCGTTTGCGAATCGCCCGGAGCAATCGTAAACGGCCCGGAGGAGATGACATGGTGGATATCGTACGGCCCGCCCTGTACATCGGATATTCCCCCACTGATCCAAGACCACTTTGCCGACCGGCCGAGCTGGATGCCTACGGTATTCAGAAGCGTTCGATACGACGCGGCGCTGTCCAGTGCACGAATCCCGACGTACTCCCGCCGGGAGTTCGAAGCGTCGTAGCAATAGCCGAGGCTTCGTGTCGGGTCGAAGTTCGAGACATTCTTATTGTAGTCGCCAAGGTCCCAGTCGAGGAAGATGCCGGTGTAAAGGTTGCTGAGGGTCGTTGTGCCGGTGTTCCTGATGTCGTATCGCAGAATAACGTACCTGGAATCGAGAGGATCGGAGTACGCATACGAGTGCATATTCACTTTGACGCCGAATTGATTCGCGAAGGGCGCTCTCGTGTCGGTGAAACTGGTGAACCCATCCTGCTGTGAGAGTCTCCCCGGTGTCGCCAGCGTGTAGAAGTCGTTCGAGAAGAAGTCGGCATCCTGACCCCCCAGGGAATCGCGCACGACGCTGGCAAGCTTGGTGGAGGATGTGCCGATGATCAATCCGCCTTCGAAGAGATGATTTGCTCCGTTGAAGATAAATCCGACACCCAGGGCGTTATCCGGGTAGTCAAAGAATCCGAGGGCGCCGTTGTTCGTGAGAGTAAGTTGAATATCATTGATGTTGTGCGTTTGAAAAGTCGGATTGACAAGGAACGATATGGATTGGACATCGGTAAATGATCCATCCGTAAACCGCAGTTGCAGGGTTGCGGTGTAACTTTGCGGGACGAAAGGTTGAACGTAAACACGAAACGGCGTAGAGAGGTTCGAGATACTATCCAGTGTGCCGAGATCGGGAACCGGAAAGGCGCCGTTCATCACAGAGATGTATGATGACGAACTGAGGATCTCGACCCTGGCGTCGGGCGAAGTGCGAGCAAGGTAATTCCTGAACGTGCAGCGGATGCTCAAGGTCTCGGCGGGCTGCGCGAAGCCGTTCCCATTTCCACCGGGAGCGTCCATCACTGAAAATGATTGAAGTCGAACCGACGGGAGATCGGTAACGGTCAACGCTCTGAGCGCGTTGATGCGTCCAAAGCCGAGCTTGTTCGCGTACGAGGGATTGCCGGCATCGATATTGTCGGAGGTGACGCGCACCTGCTCGCCCACTTGCAGCGGCGTGAGGGAGGGAAATCTCGTTCTCACGAGCGCCGCAAGCCCTGCCGCAAAAGGACTCGCCATCGATGTGCCGCTCCAGCCGAATGAAACGTAGGTGCTCTGATAGAGCGTGCTGAGAATATCGACGCCGGGAGCGGAAACGTCTACGATCTCTCCGTAGTTCGAAAAGAACGCGCGTTGATCGTTCCGGTCTGTGGCTGCAACGCCAAGCACGTTGCGATATCCCGCCGGTGAGAAAAAGGTGTCCGAGCCATTGTTGCCGGCTGCGGCCACGATCAACGAGCCGCGCTGCGTGGCGAAGGTAACGACATCCTGCTCCAGTTGTGAGCCGCCGGCTCCACCCCAACTGCAATTGATGATCTTTGCTCCCATTTGCGCGGCGTACACGATGCCATCATAGCCCGCAAGGATGTACGCAGTTCCGCCGGAACCGCGAGTGTCAAGATCGGCCGTTGTCTTGACCGGCAGGAGCTTGCAGCGAAATCCGATCGACGCCACGCCCAGGCCGTTGTTGGTGGATGCGGCAGCGATGCCTGCAACGTGTGTTCCGTGTGTGTTGTTTGCTCCGGTCGGCGCCGGATTATTATCAGCCTGTGGATTCCTGAAATCCGATCCAACGAGATCCCAGCCATGCCAATCGTCCACAAATCCGTTTCCGTCGTCATCAGTTCCATTGGATCGTTTGTCGCGACCGAGAGCGTCTGCTCCCGACTCACCCGGATTCGTCCAAATGTTGCCGATGAGATCGGGGTGCGCCCACTCGACCCCGCTATCGACAATCGCGATCACAATGGATGAATCCCCCTGCGTCACATCCCACGCGGCGGCGGCGTTTATTTTCTGCAATCCCCATTGCTGATTGAACAGGGGATCGTTTGGAGAGAATTGTCCGGATGCAAGCGAATAGATGAACCACGGCTCCGCAAACTGGACCTCCGGTAGTTTCGAGAGATCCTCGGCCAGCGTGAACGGGTCGTGGGGAGATGAGTAGCGGACGACGTAGAAAAGGGAAAGATCAACTTCCCGGGCATTCGTGGCCGGCGAAACGGTCGGAAACTTCCGGATGATTGAGACCACCGAAAGGCGCGAGAGCACTCGATCAATTGACTGAATGCCAAACGCGGACTTCGAGAGCATCGATCCAATCCGAGGCATCAACTTCAGAATTACGCGGTCGTGCATGTACTCGCTGTTCGTCCGGTTCTTCATCACGACGTTTGGCACTCCGTCGAGCGGAAGAATCTTCGGTGTTCCACTCTTCTGTTGTTGCGAGCCGGCGAGAGCGATGCTTTGCGTGAGAATCAGGAGCGCCACCACAACCGATGATTTCTTCATAGTTCCCCTTCGTGGTGAAAAACCATAGACGGAGTGTAGCAGAAACGCTTCAGTGAAACGGAGAGTTTGACATCAAGTACCCCCCCGATGCTTCTTCTTGACGACGAGAATGTAGCGACAATAGGAAAGGGAAGCAAGATAGGCTGGCGGAGTTTCATCGAGTGGCGTCTTGCTTTTCCGGAGTGCTCATCAAAGTCTACTCCCATCCATTTCTTTCGTGCATGCCGCGGCTAATCTGATTATCTTCCACCGGAACTACTTACCTTGATCTGATGCCCACTAAACACGCGAATTCGCGAACGCAATATACAGTCTCAAAGCTTCTTCACGCTGAAACAAACCAATTCGTGTCTTCCGTGCCTGCCCCGGCAATCTTCCAGTCGGGGTGTTTCGTGGGCTGAATAACTTTCTTTCCTTAGAAGATCCTCGGCTGGTGGTTCGCTTTCTTTGAACTCGTTCTGTTCAACCATGCGCGGAATGCTTTATGAAGTCGTTGACACACTTGTCACTCGTTACTCTTCCAGCCGTCCTTCTGCTCTCGGGATGTGCGGCCCTCCGCACCATCGGACTCTACAAGCCGTCTGCCGAGGAACGGCTGACAGAATTCAGGCTTGCCGTCGTAGCTAAACGTCCGCCGTTCGACATTCCCCCCCAGTCAAAAATCGATACGGTCAAAATCGATTCCGTCAGCAAGGTTGTCGAACTTCATTTCAACGCCCCCTTCTCATATGTTCCGTATCGACCGGAAAATGTCCGTCGAATCTATGAAGAAGTCGGCTCGTACTTCGAGGGATATTTTGAGGGATTCACGTTCTCCGTCCGAACGCTTCGACGGCCCATCGAGGAGCTTATCCCCAACTATTTCCGCGGCGATACGTCGGCATTTGACCGGTCGAGAATGCCCGCACAGCGCAACCAACGTCCTGTTCCCGTCATACAAAATGTGAGCAAGCCGTTCACACCGCACAGCGGACTCTTGAACCGAAACATCGGTCTATGGCCAANNAGTACTACAACAACAATCTGAATCGATGGGAATGGCAGCGTCCGCGGCTCTTCCTCTCGGTTGAAGATCTCATCCCAACAGCCTTCACGCTGCCGTATCTGGTTCCGATGCTCGAGAATGCCGGAGCGAACGTGTTTGTACCGCGCGAGCGCGATATTCAAACCAACGAAATTGTCGTGGATAACGACAGCCCCGCATCGGGATACGGTGAGGCTTCAACAGATAAAACCCCTTGGTCAAGCGGAACAGGATTCAGTTTTGGCATTGGCAATCCTCCCTACGGATCCGGCGTGAATCCGTTTAGACAGGGAACGCATCGTGTCGCGAGGTCCGATACGACCGCCACTGCTGTGGTAATCTGGATGCCGGATATTCCGGAGACCGGAGAGTACAACGTCACCATTTCCTACTGCGCGTCAGACTCAAATGTGTCGGATGCACACTACGTTCTCCATCATCTTGGAGGAACGACGGCCTTCAAGGTGAATCAGACCATCGGCGGGAATACGTGGCTCTCTCTTGGCAAGTTCAGGTTCAGGAAGGGGCAAAACGCCGAGAGTGGCAGCCTCGTGCTCACAAACGTTAGTGGCGATCCCGGCAAACTGGTTTCAGCGGATGCCGTACGGTTCGGCGGCGGGTTGGGGGTTGTCGCGCGCAACGGCCAAACAAGCGGTCGCCCGAAGTTTGTGGAGGGGAGCCGCTACTTTCTTCAGTTTGCCGGCATGCCGGACACGCTCGTCTATAGTTTCAGCAAGGACTCGAACGATTACCGAGACGATTACCAGAGCCGCGCCGAGTATCTGAATTATCTTTCCGGCGCTCCCTTCGGCCCCAACAAGCAGCGAGACGAGAAGGGCCTCGGAATTCCGATTGATCTCTCGCTGGCGTGGCATACGGATGCCGGTATCACCAACAACGACACGACCGTCGGCACGCTTGCGATCTACAGCCTGCAGGATGCAAAGATGCAGACTGTCTTCCCAGACAGCATGTCAAGGATGGCGAACCGCGATCTTGCCGATATCCTCCAAACGCAAATCGTCAGCGACCTCCGCTCGAAGTACGATCCGGCTTGGTCGAGGCGCCAACTGAGAAACGCTGACTACAGCGAGGCGGTCCGACCGAATATGCCTTCGGTTCTTCTCGAACTTCTTTCTCATCAGAACTTCCTCGATATGAAGTTCATGCTTGATCCTCGTTTTCGGTTCGATGTGGCACGCTCGGTGTACAAGTCGATTGTCAGGTTTCTTGCCGCTCAGGAATCCAGGCCGTACACCATTCAACCTCTTCCCGTCACTCATTTCGTTGCCGAGCTTGACGGTTACGGCGGGGCCCTGCTTCGATGGAGGCCGGCGTCCGATCCGCTTGAGCCGACGGCAAACGCACGCCGATACATTGTCTCTACACGGATACATGAGGGAGGATTTGACAACGGTACGCTGGTCGACACAACTTCTCTGGCAATCCGCGATCTAAAACCCGGGGTCATCTACAGTTTCAAAGTGACTGCCGTGAACGACGGCGGCGAGAGTTTTCCTTCTGAAGTCCTCGCCGTCTGCCACCGGCAATCCGCCGAGCGGCCTGTTTTGATCGTGAACGGATTTGATCGGATTTCGGGCCCTGGCGTTCTTGATGCCGGTGAATTTCAGGGATTTCTTTCCAGCCTCGACCGGGGAGTGCCGGACAGGTACGACCTCGGGTTCACCGGAGAACAGTTCGACTTGAGGCGATCATCGGATTTTCGCACGAATGATGGTCCGGGTCATGGAGCGAGTTTCGCAGACCATGAAGCAAACGTCGTTGCAGGCAATTCCTTTGACTATCCATTTGTTCACGGCAGCGCGATCAGCGAGTGCGGGCTCTCCTTCTCCTCGTCGAGCGACGAGGCGATCGAAGATTCGGTCATCGACCTGAACGACTACCCGTTTGTCGATCTCATCCTCGGCAAAGAGAAAGAGACGCGATGGCCGAAGGCAGCAGGTGACTTAGTCAACGGAACGCGGTTCAAAGCATTCTCCCGCTCGCTGCAGGCAGTGCTCCGGCGATACTGTGAAAACGGAGGAAGCCTGTTTCTCTCCGGCTCGTATATTGGAACGGAGTTGTATGCCGATCCCCGGGGGGATAGTGCGAGCGTGCAATTCGCTCGCACCGTCCTGCACATCGGTTGGGCGACAGGTCACGCGGCCAGGACGGGTCGGGTGATGCCGGTCGATTCATCGTTCTTTCCGGCAGGAAAAGCGTTCACGTTCAACACGGAGAATCATCCGACGGTCTACGGAGTGGAGGCGCCCGACGCACTGGTTCCCGTCGGCGGAGGCAGGCAAATCTTTCGGTATGCAGAGAATCATTTTGGAGCGGGGGCGGCATTTAAGAAGGGATACAGTGTGGTTGCTCTGGGATTTCCTTTTGAAACCATCCTCGACCCGGACATGCGGCGCGAGCTGATGCGTTCAGTGCTTCGATTCGCAGACCTTCTGCCGCGAGGAACCGAATAATGAGTACGACGGTCTTCCGAATGATCCGATCGAACAAGAAACTGCTCGAGGGCTTGCCGGACGCGCCGGGCGTCTATCTGTTCTATGGCGGTCAGTCGGAGCTGCTGTATGTCGGCAAGAGCATTGGAATACGAACGCGCGTCCGGTCCCACTTTTCGTCCCCCGAGGAGCGATGGCTCTGTCGGCAGGTTCGCCGGATCGAAGTTCAAGAGACGGCCGGTGAGCTCGGTGCATTGCTTCTTGAATCGCGGCTCATCAAAGAACTTCGCCCGATGTTCAACGTTGCGGCACGGCACCGCCGAAGGATCATTCTTGCGCGGAGAGCCGAAGACAGCCGCGGATATGCAACGATTGAGCTGGAGGCCGTCGACTATCTTGACATCAACGATGCCTCCCCGATCCTGGCGATTTTCAAACACAAAACTCAGGCGAAGGAATATCTCGCGAACATCGCGAAGACACACCGGCTCTGCCCTAAGCTCCTTCGAATCGAAAACGCGACACGACACTGTTTCTCGTATCATCTGGGTCAGTGCGACGGCGCATGCATGGGCGAGGATGATCCCATTCGGTACAACGCGCGATTGGACGCGGCCTTTGAGGCACGGCGGATCAAGGCGTGGCCGTACGACGGCGGCCTCGTTGTGGAAGAGCAATCGGAACGAGGCCCGAAGCGGGAGATCTTCCTTATCGACAACTGGTGCCTCCTGGCGAGCTTCACATCTACGGAGGAGGGATTCGAACGACATCTGCGCGGCAATCACCGGTTCGATTACGATAGCTACAAAATTCTTTACAGCTATCTTCTGGACGAGAGGAATCACGCGAGGGTGCGGGTGGTCGCGAGAGATGATTTTGAAGCGATGATGCAGGCCGGCCCGCGAGAAGCAATCGAGCCCATCCCGGCTCCCCGCCTTCTCTCCACGGGCTCGTCTTCCTAACCGACAATTCACCGGACGGTTTACAGTCCGTTCTTGCCGTCGTTCCCGTTTGGTCTTCCGCCTTCTCTTTTCCCCGAAATTTCTTATCTTCACTACGCCCATCGGTCAGCATCCATCACTTTCGAAGGAGATCCCATGTCCACATCGCTCGAAGAGTTTCGTTCGTACCGAAGCCGGATGAACGAACGCATCCTCCAGATCGATCATCTTGGTATCAAACGATTCTTCAATCTTGACACCGCTGCATACCGGGAAGGTGTCCTGGACGGAAAGACGAAAGAGTTGCTTGGGCTCGTCGCTTCGTCGGTCCTGCGCTGCAATGATTGCATCGACTATCACCTGATCCAGTGTGTCGAGGCGGGATGGAAGGATGAGGAGCTGTACGACGCTCTGAACGTCGCGCTGATCGTCGGAGGGAGCATCGTCATTCCTCATCTCCGGCATGCCGTGGAGACGATCGACACCCTTCGTGCGGAACAAAGCAAGCAATAAGAAGAAACACAAACGTACATTCCTACTCCTGCGAACGGTTTGCCGTAACACAGAATTGACTTTCCACGAAAAATTCCTACATTGCCAACCAGCGGCTCGAGCCAAAAGCCGAACAGACGTTTAGAGAAGGTCATCACCATGACCTAACCCAACAAACCCGCACGATGAGCAATGCCAACGCAAATCGGCGGGTTTTTGTTTACTCGTTCCTCTGCTTTCAGAGGATGGAAAAGGAGGTCGCCATGATACTCAAGAAGCTTGTGGAGTTTCTGGACGGCAACAAGGTGCAATACGTGGTTATCAGTCATTCACCGGCCTTCACGGCGCAGGATGTTGCTCATTCCGCCCACATTCCGGGGAAGGAACTGGCGAAGGTTGTGATTGTCTGGATGGACGGGGCAATGGGGATGGCGGTCTTGCCGGCATCCCACATGATCAATTTCAGTCTTTTGAAGGATGTAAGCGGCGCTACCAATGTTGAGCTCGCGAACGAATCCGATTTCAAGGACCGTTTTCCCGACTGCGAGGTGGGAGCGATGCCTCCGTTCGGCAACCTTTTTAACATGCGGGTCTTCGTTTCCGCCGGCTTGTCCGACGATAAAGAGATTGCATTCAACGCCGGATCGCATCGCGAGCTGGTGAAGATGAGCTATGCTGATTACGAAAGACTTGCGCAACCGAAGGTCGCCCCGTTTACATTCAAGAAGAAGACGCAAGAAGAAGAGAGCGAGCCGGAGTTGCCGTGAAGCGCAACCGTCTTGCGTCGCGATGTTGAAGTAGGTGTAGTCGTCTCCTATAGTCGAAACCGCTGAGGGAATTCTGCATTCATTCCACGAACGGTGCCGTTTCTTAAGGCGGTCCATTCCGTCCATCTCGTGTGACCATATGAAGAATTTCTGCTCTGCCTTGCTTGAAACCTTGCTGATGGTTCTACTCATCGGGGTTTGCACTGCCCAGGAGAGGCCGATCGTACTCATTGCATACTACAGCGCAGGGGGACATACAAGAACATTGGCCGAGGCCGTAGCGAAGGGAGCCCGGTCGATAGAAGGAGTGGAAGTGAAGCTTCTTTCGGTGACGGAGGCAACGACGGACGACGTCCGGAAGGCTGATGCGATCGTTGTCGGTTCACCTGTCTATAACGCCAACGTTGCGCCGCCGGTCCAGCAATTCATAAACCAATGGCCCTTCTCCGGGTCTCCCCTTCGGGACAAGCTTGGAGCGGCGTTCGTGACTGCGGGAGGAATATCGGCGGGGGAAGAATTAGTGCAGTTGAACATCTTGCATTCGATGCTCGTGTTTGGAATGATTGTGGTCGGCGGTCCCGACTGGACGACGGCATTCGGCGCGTCAGTCATTGTAGAGGAGCAGCCGTCCGGAGAGAAAGCGAACAAGAAGGCCGGAGAAGAGTACTACTTGAGGAAGGGAGAAGGCCTCGGAAGACGCGTCGCAGAATTGACCGTGAAATGGAAGCACGCTCGTTGATACGGTATTTTGAGTATCCATCCTCATGACATGAAAGGAGCTCACGATGAGTCCCAAGGTAAAAGAGAAACTCAGAATTACCTGGTTTGGTCACTCCGCGTTTTTGTTGGAATCTCCCGGCGGAAAACGAGTACTCGTTGACCCGTGGCTGGATAATCCGAAAGCGCCTCCAGAGGCAAAAGAGATCGCGAAGGTTGATCTCATTCTGATCTCACACGGGCACGGAGACCACATCGGCAACACGATCGAGGTGGCAAAACGGACGAGTGCAACGGTCGTTGCCATCCACGAAGTCTCATTATTTCTGCAGGCGAAAGGTGTCGCATCGATCCAGGGAATGAACAAGGGAGGAACGGTTGATGTTGGCGGCGTGAAGGTCACGATGGTCGATGCGAAGCATAGCTCCGATATCGATGTCGGAGCCGAGCCTGTGCCGGGAGGCGAGGCGGCAGGATTTGTCATCGAGTTCGAGAACGGCTTCAAAGCGTATCACGCCGGCGACACGGCCGTGTTTGGTGATATGAAGCTCATCGCAGATCTCTACAAGCCGCACCTTGCATTTCTGCCCATCGGGGGGCTCTACACGATGGATCCGCGGGCAGCAGCATTCGCTTGCAGGATGCTGAAACCGCAGCAGATCATCGGCATGCATTACGGCACATTCCCTCCGTTGACAGGAACACCATCGGAACTCAAGAAGTGGCTTCCCGCGGCGATGAAGCGAAGAGTTCTAGATCTGGAGCCGGGAAGACCAATCGCGATCAGCTAGATCGCGCCTCGGATAAGAAGCCTTTGTACGCTCTCCTTGGCCTCACTGAGCACTGTCTCGTCTGTGATTGCCGTGCGGAGATCGAAGCACTGCCGGCGCTCAATCGCTCAGCCTGTTGAATCATCAATCAAAGAAACGCGAATGAGAATCTTTGCTGTTGCCGTGGGCATCGCATTGTCGGGATATTCACACGCACAGGAAATCGGCTCACAACCTGGGGATATAATCCTCACGATGAAGATTTTGCTTCGCGATTGGGGGATCACAAACCTAGACGAGATAAGGCTGGTGCAGGTCGGAGTCGCCGCCGGCGCACAGAAGCCCATCATGAGTCTCCACGCGCTGAGAACTGCCGTTCGACCGTCCGGATTGACGCGTCCCCCGGTTGAGTCAACGGGAGTTCTTGATATCTCGAATTTCGAGCGTGCCGGCAAGAACACGCTTGGCGGCTCGCTCAGTGTATTCGAGCAATCTCCGTCCTCTGCGAGAGTTGACTGGATTGACGAGTATCAGAAAGGCTCTTTCATCCGGCTTGACTACGGGAAACGTGAAATGGGATTCTGTGGATTTTGGATTCAGCTTTTTGAATCAACATGGGGGGATGAACCGCCACAGTTTCTCGACGCATCGAGATACAAGTTTCTCACCATGTTCGTTCGGAGGAACAAAGGAGGCGGGAATGTCCTCCTCAAAGTGGCCGACAACCGATGGCACAAGAAGCAGGATGCAGCAGCAGTCGGGCTTCTTGCCGAGTTTGTCACAGACGAAGTCTTCGATCAAGGGTGGCAGCGGGTCGTCGTCCCGTTGGACAGATTTCCCAAATCCGTGTCACTTCAGCATCTTGCTTCACTGAGTTTCGTGGTGGCGTCCGGCGGTGAAGGGCAGATCGATTTCAAGAACATTGAGCTATGCAACTCCCTCTCAAAAGAAGAGATCATGCCGACGGAGAGTCGTGCCCATCTTCAGCGTGGTCCAACGCGCAAAGCAACCTGGGTTTGGAATACAGACGCTCTGCTGAAGAACCGAACGCATCAAGATGAATTAGTGTCGCTTCTGCGCCGGGAAGGCTTTACGGATGCCTTCTTGCAGATTCCCCTCCGGAAGAAACCGATCGACGAAATACCGTTCGAGACCAAGGATCTGAAAGCGCTCATCTCGAAGATTCACCGCATCGACGTGCGCGTCCACGCGCTGGATGGGTATGCTCAGTACGCAAAGCCGGAGTATCACGCGTCCGTCAAGCGCGTGGTAGAGGGAATCATCCGCTACAACCGAAATGTACCACCGCGAGAACGATTTGACGGCATTCACTATGATATTGAGCCGTATCTCCTGCCGGGATTTGGCGGGATGATGAGATCGAAGATACTGGCCGACTTCCTCATCCTCGTCAAAGACCTTGCCCTCGTGGCGAGGGCGGGAAATATTCCGTTTGGGTTGGACATACCGAGTTGGTATGATGTCCCGGACGAGTTTACGGGCCAAATCGAAGTGATCGAATTCGACGGAAAGCGAGCTTCCGCCCTCTCTCACATTCTGAGTATCGTCGACAACATCGGTGTGATGAGTTACCGTACAAAGGCGAAAGGGCTTGACGGTATCCTGATGCAGGTCAAGGGAGAATTGGAGAATGCCTCCCTGCAAAACAAGGAAGTGTTTGTTGGATTTGAAACGGAGAATCTACCGGACGAGAGAATCTTCACGTTTCGGGGAACTCCTGCATCGGATATCAGAAAGGATACGAGCACTGCTCACGCCGTCTTCTTGATTCAGGAGGGGGATTCGGTGGAGATTGCACTTGTGCCCGGAAGCGCGATCTTGGAATTCGCGAGAAGCAAGATCGTGGGACGATCTGCCGCTCAGTCGTATCTTTCCTGGCCGGTCGCTTCGAGCTCCTTCAGCCCGAGCGGCAGACTCAGTTTTTGGGGAATGAAGGATCGGTCGCTCCCAAGTACCATGGAGGAAGTGATGAAGATTGCGCGGCAATTCGATTCGTTCGCCGGCATCGCAATCCACCACTCTGAGAGTTATCGAAAGCTTCTGGAGAGTTCGCGCGAACGCTGAAGCGCGTTGGAGTCACCAGCCCAATGTACAATCGCCATCGGCTCGCACGGGGGGGGGCNNGGGGGGGAGGGCCGTTCTGCATCTTTCTACTGTTCAAACTCGCTGATCTGAAACTCTTTCTCCGGGGGCCGGATCGCATCATGCATGCGCTTAAGGGCGAAGAGAGCATCCTGGCTCCCCCGCTGGGCGGCGCCTCGGTAGAGGTGAGCGGCCTGAGAGGCGCTCTTGTGAACACCTGTGCCTGTTTCAGAGCAGTATCCGAGGGCCACCTGTGCCAAGACGGATCCACCTTGTGCAGCGAGTTCAAGGGTGTCGATCGCGCTTCGGATGGCGGAAGCAGGCGCAGTGGACCGTATTCTTAAAGCTGCAAGTCGCACCCGAGCTTCTTTATTTCCCATCGCCGCGGCCCGGCGCCACAACTCAATAGCTTTTGCCCGATCCTCTTCCACCCAACGTCCTGCATAGTAGCATAAGCCGAGTTCCATGTGCGCCTGGATATGGTTCACAGCAACTGCCTTGTTCAAAAACTCAAGTGCCTGCTTTTCCGTGATGGGGAACTGTTGCTTTGCCAGGAAGTAATCGAGGCGCAACGCCGTCAGTGCGGCCCAGGCAAAAAGCGCGTCGGGGTCGTTCCTCTCGACACGAGACTTGAGCTCTTCGAGGTACCCTGGACCTTCAATCATCCTTGCAAGTAACGCGGGGGAACGCGGCGAGGACATGCGAATTGCCCGGATGTAGTACATCGTAGCCGTAACAAGATCTTTCTGTACTCCAATGCCTCGTTCATACGTTCGCGCGAGAATTGAGAGGGCCTCCGGACTTCCTTCTTCTGCCGCGTCTCGAAGGGCGTTGAGGCCGATCGAGTCAAGATCGATCTTTTCCCCCGGCTTGGTGATCCCCAGAGCCTTGCGCAATCCAGGGGAGGCCTCGCGCAATGCGTCCTTGAGCAGTGTTCGATCGTTCTGAACAGACGTGTCCGGCTCAGAGTCCTGAAAGACAAAGCCCAGGGTTTGTTTGACAGCGATTCTCTTCTTTTTTTGGGATGACGAGTCTTGCTTCTCTCCGGACTCCGTTCCCAGTTTCCTTGCCTCCAGCTCTACCAGCGCTTCTTTCGCGGGACTATACCCCGCGTCGGAAGATTTCTTCACCCAGTGGTAGGCCTCACTCCAGTTGCGCTGCACAACGAGATTCTCGGTCAAGAACATCCCCAAAATGTGTTGTGCTTCCGGCATGTCCTCTTGCGCGCAGGCGCGGAAGTGTACGTATGCCCCGAAGGGATTCCAGTCAATCCCCCATCCGTTGAAGAGGAGAATCCCCAAATTGTATCGAGCCTCGGTGTGGCGTTGCGCCGCAGCTTTTCCAATCCAAAAGGCTCCTTTTGCCGTGTCGGCTTTCGTCCCCTCACCCAAAAGATAGCGGAGTCCAAGCTCGTGTTGAGCTGCCGCCTCGCCCGCGTTTGCCTTTCGTTCAAGAATGAACATCTGCACGAGATTGTAGCTGACATCCGATCGTTTAATCATTGTCGATGGCGAGGGAGGGCGGTATCCCTTGTAGATAGGGCTGTCCGTCTTGTCCTGCGCGTTGAGCTGCAGATTCATAAGAGCAAGGAACAGGAAGAGCGGTCTCGAGGAACGAAGAAGATGCGTGGCGTCGTTTGTCATCGGTTTGGAATTACGCCAAGACTTGCTTGAAAGTCAAACCACACTTCATCGATGATTCCCATTGAGATTCGGTTACAGCAAAAAGAAATGACCGTCTCCTTGTCGGAAACGGTCATTTTGGAAAAGGGATTCTTCGGGCATTGCCTGTGGCAGCCCGGGGGGAAGATTGCTAGAACTTTCCGAAGCGGAAGGTCAGCGTTCCGGAGGGGCCGCTGAGATCCGCGTTCGTTGTCGCATTCGAGCTGACGCCTGAGATATAACGATAGCTTGCTCCGGCACTGATCCGGAAGTAACGTGTGACGTTAAGGGTCGCGTTTACTGCCGGTTCGAGAATGAAGAACGCGTCAGGGTTGGAGTCGTTGTCGTAACCCATCTCGCGATCGCGCCATCCTACGCCGCCGGCGCCAATCATCGTCATAAACGAGAGATGGATCAGCTTATTCGATCTCGAAATGTATTCCAACTCCAACCCGCCGTATCCAAAATCGAGGTATTGCTGATTACGCGGTCCAAGCGCCTTGGCTTTGACAGAGTTCACCAGACCATACCCTCCTCCGCCAACAATGAAACTGTTGTTGATGATCCAGCCACCTCGACCCCCGACGAGAAGGCCGGCTTCGCCGTTGAAGCCGCCGGCTTTCAGCACCGGGCCGCCAAAGCCACCGCTCTCGATGTTCCCATTGAACAACGTTTCTTCTTGTGAGAGCGCTGGTAATGCTGCGAGACAGAGCGCCAGAAGTAGTGTTGCCGTTTTCATCTGATTGTGTCCCTTATTTCTTCGTTCATACCGTAGTGAAATTATTTACCACAGCGGTGCATACGACGCCAGGCGACGCGAGTTGCAAAGCTCTCACTATCGATTTCATCTCAAGCTACCGCCATGTCCAAGTAGAGACGTAATACACAGCAAGGCGATAGTGCGCGTTTCCAATATGGGAAGTGTTTCTCCATACAATATTGCTTTTTGGAAACGGCGCAGCGTTGATCGGTTCGAGCGTGTCACAGTGTTGGCATAAGCATTAAGGAGTCAAAAGCTCAGACTGACGTAGTGGCAACCTGCAGAAAGAACTTCTCCAGCTTCCCCTCGTCAAGTTTGCCATTTGTGCGCACTCCGCTGCACGCATCGAGTCCGTACGGCCGCACCTGTTTGATTGCGTCGGCAACGTTCTCGGGCTTCAGACCACCCGCGAGGAACACCGGAACGTTTACTTCTTCACGGATTCTGTGACTGATGTTCCAATCATGGGTCCGACCTGTTCCGCCAAGCTCTTTGATGGCCAGCATCGGGTTGCCTGAATCAAGCAAGACGGCATTGACAAATGGTGCGACCGTCTTCGCCTCCTGGATCGACTCGTTGCCAAGGATATGAATAACCTGAACGATCCCAACGCCCGGCAACGAGCGACGCAACTCCTCATAGGTTTCGACAGATACTGAATCGACCAATTGGATAGTATTCACTCCCGTTCGCCGTTGCTGAGCGATAATCGAGGGCGCATCTTGCCGACTGGTGAGGAGAAATGTCGCCACTCCCGGAGGAACGCTCGCCGCGATCTCTACGATCACCTCTTCTTCGATGACTCCCGGGCCGCTTGGCATCTTGGAAACAAGACCCACCGCGGAAGCGCCATGGCGAATGGCCATCTGCGCCTCTTCGATGTCCCTGATGCAACAGATCTTCACCCGAGGTTTTGTGTTCATGATTCCGTATTATGCAAAGAGTTCAGTTTGAGAAGTCAAGCGTTTGGCGCGCGGTTTCCCAAGGAGCCTGTTGGAGGAGTTCTCACAGAGAGCTCGTGTCGACGTTTGACGCGGCTACGACATCGTAATGAGTAACAAGAGGCTCGAACTCCAGAAGAAACTCCTTGTCCTCGGAATAGTACCGGGCTCGTTCGTACTCCTCGCCGGCGAATCCTTTGATCGCATCGATCGAATCCCAGAACGAGAATGTCATGATGTGCGTGATTTCTCCTTCGGCTCGACGAAGGATGTATGCTCCCCTGTTCCCCTTCGTGTGTTGGTAGTCAGCCAGTCCCGTCGTCGTGACGTAGTCTACATAGCGGTCGGCCTTTTCGGTGGGCACTCTTCCGTGCCAGAAACGCGCAATCATGGTATTCTCCGCTGATATTTTCGCAAAAGCGCAGAAGGTATGGGGAATCGCTCTTCCGTTGAATCTCCATTCGATCGCAGCAAGTTCGTCAACCCCATAGTTTCTGCAATCCATCGGCAACGACTTTCACTCCGGCGCTTCCGACGGCAGAATCAACGGTATCGTTAGGTCCCCCTGGCCCGGCGTCTCTCTTCTTCGCGCTCACGCTGAGGATGGAGACCTCCAGGACCTCCGTCGATTTGAGATGTTTTGGTGTCGTCGGCTCGTAGTCGGTGCCCGGCTTGCGGCCGGGATGATACCGTTCGATCATCCGATGGAGGATTTTCTCCTTCAGGACGGAATCCGTTACGCTTGCCGCCCGCCCGAAGCACATGACGCTGCGATAATTCATCGAGTGATACAATGCTGTTCGGGAGTAGACGAGGCCGTCGAGAATCGTGACCTCAATGCAAACCGGCGTTCCGTTTGCGAGTGCCGAAGAGGTACGACTATTGGGTGAACCATGCAGATAGATTTTGTCCGACTCGGCATCGTAGTAGTATGAGCGCGGGATGACGTATGGCCATTCTCCATCAAAAAATCCAATGTGAGCCACAAGTCCGTCGGAGAGGATGGCCCGTGCATCCTCAGGAACGGAGCGTTCAGGATGTTGGCGAACGACTGATTTCGGAGGAGACATGGCGGCTACACCAGGGCGATTGTCCATCGGTCTGTCTTACCGGTTCTAGGATATTGGTTTTGGTACATCGAGTGAGTGTTCAATGATACAAGAAAATTCGCATTTGCAAAAGAATGACTTTCGCCACTGAACGACTTTAACCTGGTGCGTGGTTTTCCCGGTGATGCTTCAATGCTCATCGAACGTGATGCGAAGATGATCAAGATAATATGTTCTTGGAGTCTCCCAGGTGCCCCACACTCCAATCACCACGGACAATTCCCCGGTTTCGCCGGATTCCACAATAACGCCGTACTCCTTACGGGTCCAGATGTATTCGCTGTCGCTGTCGCTTCCGTTTCCTGTTGAGCCCTGAAATGTCGGGGCAAGTTCCTCCCGCGTTCGAGGCGGTCTCGGCAACACGCCCGGAATAACGGTGAAGAGGTTCATGGTACCGTTATCCCGTGAGGCGAAATCATAGCTGATCGACACCCGATATCTCGTGCCGGGTCTTACGGAGAATTTCTTTTCTACCCAGATCTTGTCGGCGTCGTTGAGGTTGTTCAGATAGAACTTCAATGAGGTGGATCGATCCGTTGCACGGTCGGATGATTGCGTAATTGACCACTGAATCGTATCCTGCCCGAGCTCCAGATCGATCCCTCTTGTGTGCCATCCCTCAAGGCTCTCCTCGAAAGAGAACTCAAACAGCAGTTCGGCGGGATCGGCCGGACTCCCCGTACACCCCGTCAACAGGAAGAAGACCATGCCACCGAGGGCGATAAGGATCTTCAGAGTGACCTCCTGTAGCTGTTTCAGAAAACGCCGATAGTTTCCGTCATTTCCACGTTCGTCCTTCACGTGTTGAAGAAGGAGTTCATCGCATCAACGCGTTCAAAGAAGAATCTTCTGTAAGAAACTTCACGAGTACCGCATTTACGGAGTCCGGAAGGTCGGTATTCATCATATGTCCGGCCTCCGTGATGATCTTCACTCTTGCGTTCGGAATGAAGGCTTCCGCACGCTCCTTTGCCTCTGCCGCCGACCCGATCACCTCATCGCGTTCTCCAAGCAGAAGCAGGGTGGGCGCCTTGATCTGCATGAGTTCTTCATCGGAAAGCTCCCACGGCGTCGGAAGAAATCCGCGGCAATCCATTGCCACCCACATATGCTCGCTGAATGTTTCTCGCGTACGACGGTTTGTGCTGAGTGCCCACTCGATCATGTCCCGCTTCTTCGATTCCGTCGGAAACCAAACGAGCGAGAGAATGCGCCACACCACCTTGAGCGAAACGCTTGCGATTCCCATCGGACCCAGGAGCGCCAACTTCGCGACCCGGTTCGGTTCCCGAGCGGCATAGTGCATTGCGCTCCAACCGCCAAGGGATGCGCCGGCAAAGCAGGCTTTTTGAATTCCGAGCGAGTCGAGCAGCTCATTCAGCCATTCCTGCACTCTGTCGGCGTCGTCGAGACTCTCATCCGTGTCATACAACCGGCTTTTGCCGATGTCTCCAAGCCCGTCGACGGCGTAGGTTCGGAAGTGCCGGCTCAGGCTCTCGATGTTGTCTTTCCACATCATAGACGTCACGCCCATCGCGTGGAGGAGTACGAGCGGCGGCTTGTCCTTTCCGCCGCTCACGGTTACGTGGGTTGTGCCGAAGCGAGTGGGAACGCGGAGGGTGTCAAATGGTACCGGCCACTGAGCAAGCTTCGAGTCGTAGATCGAGATAATCTTCGCCTCGTGCTCCGGCGACCTGTACATCTGAGAGCTTGCACAACCGGACAGGAGTATTCCGGTCGCGAGAAGAACTGCTTGGTACATGCTTTGGCTCAAAGCATGATCTTTCCGGCTGGTAGAGGTTGTGTTCATTTGATGCTCGTTCGGTTTCCTGGACCTTCATGATGAATGCTTCTTGATGCCTATTGCATAGACGAGCCAGGGACGAGAAAGATGCAGATGGGTTTACTCTAAGAGGAACTCGAGATTTGGGGTGCGACGGAAGACGCGCATAGGATCTTCTGCAGCGGTATAAGGTACCGTGGCGGCTACTTCCATCACTGTTCTCCAAAACAATGAGCCGTGTTTCTCTAAATAATGGGCACAATAGAGCCGCAGATAATTTGGTGCGGGGGGCTGTGTTTAAGGACTCCTCCCCGCTTCCGCTTTCTTTTTGGCCGCTCGAAGAATCGCACGCCGGATGATGCCGCTGCCGGGAGAGATGAATCGCCAGTAGCGGGCGAATCGCTTCCGTGCGGCAGGATCTGTTGCGTGAACGCGGGTCTCGGTACGAAGAATCGAGAAGCCGTCGACCTCCTCAACGCGGAAGCTCCAACCTGCTTTTGCCCACAACGCCTCATCGAACTCGAAAAAATCTATCGGGCGATCTATCTTGCGACAGATGCTCCCGGTCGGTTCCCAAAACCGGCCTACCAATCCGAACACAATCTCGTTTGGTGAGTCATCGGCGAGGACCACAAATCCCCATCTTGTCATCTGATCAAAGAATGGCTCTTCGTCTCGCGCCGAGAACCGCTTCCTCTCGAGAATCCATGCTGCAAGCGAACGGACAAACATCAACAGGCCAACAAGCGGGACATCGGCGGGAAGGAGACTGCGGAGAGACGAGAAAACATCGGCTGGCGAACGTTTGACGGAAATCGAATGGATCTCGCTGAACTCGTATTCAGGGACGAACTCATTCAGTAACATACGTTAGTCGCTCGTGCGTGCTTCTTGTGGCTTCGGAAGGCTCCCCTCACTGCTGTCATCCGTTTTGATCTTCGTGAGCCCGAGATTCTTGAAACTCTGGGAAGCCCTGCGCGCATTGAATGTGGTAATGAGTGCAACGGCAACCACAATAATCGTTGCCGCGAAGAGCGTTCGCGCTCCGAGTGATTCA
The DNA here is from genome assembly GCA_003453835.1 of Bacteroidota bacterium. Classification (GTDB taxonomy): domain Bacteria; phylum Bacteroidota; class Ignavibacteria; order UBA10030; family UBA10030; genus UBA10030. The sequence continues at coordinate 23,024 of DMMN01000298.1, forward strand.
TCCCCAAGAAGCCAGCCGAGAAATACGGCAATGACGGGGTTGACGTATGCGTACGTCGAAACCTGCGCCGGCGGCGAGACCTTGAGCAGCCAGATGTACGACGTGAACGCGATGAGAGAACCAAATACGATGAGATATGCGACAGAGATTACCGAGCGTGCAGAAACCTCGGCAATGTCGAACCGGGCACCTTCTCCAAACAGAAGTCCTGCGAGCGTCAACAATACACCACCAGCGAGCATCTCCATGGCTGTGGCAAGGAACGGGGATGACGGAAGCGGGGCTTTGCGTGAGTACATCGATCCGGCAACCCAAGCGAAAGTGCCGACGACAATCACCGCTGCACCGGGAAGATGAACCTGATCGCCACCGACAAGTTTCACGGGATCGATGAGCACGACAATGCCCACTGTGCCGAGCGTCAATCCAATAATCACATCGAACGTCGGTTGCGCGCCTCGTTGCAGCCAATCGATCATCACAAACCATAAGGGGGAAGAAGCAATGATCAAAGCGGCAATACCGGAAGGCACCCACTGTTCCGCCCAAGCGACCGCGCCGTTGCCGACCAGCAGAAGCAGTCCACCGACGATCGTAGCTGATCTCCAATGAGCAACTGTGGGCTTCGAGCTTCCCCGCATCCT
>DMMN01000299.1:0-7432 GCA_003453835.1 Bacteroidota bacterium
GTAATAGACGTCGAAATGCTCGGTACGTAGCACCTCGAAGGCGAACGTGCGGTACTGCACCTTGTTCCGGCCGAAGTAGTAGAACTGGGCCGAAGCGATCTGGGCGAGAACGCAAAGCAGGAAAATATGTCTCAGGAGTCGAAGCATTGCTTGGGGGAGTACGATTCAGGGTTTTGGGTTCAGCGATTTGGGTTCAGGGTTAGCGCTGCCCTCCTCGCGGCATCGCGAACACGAAACCATGCGACTTACACCTTGGCGAGTTCGTTCTTGAGATAGTCAATTGCATTCACCGGAGTCGGATCTTCCTTGTTAAGGATGGCGAGATAGAAGCTCGTCCAATCTCCAAAATAGACTAATGAAAACATGCGCGCGAGGAGAGAGCTACCTTCGCTCCATACCTCCGAGACGGATGACGCGTATCGAGAGACAATTTGCTGCGTAATGTTCTCGCGAATCCCCACCCGCGAATGCGTTCCTTTGTCCCGCAGAAGCACGACATGCATGCGCTTCATCAGCTCCTGGTTCACGTTCCAGCCGACAAGCTCGTTGTGGTTCATCTCGGGGAGAACGTGACCGAACGCGAGCTGCTTTGCGTTCTCGCATATCTGGCCTCTCCACCGGACATTCACTGCATCGAGGTGTTCAGCCGCGGAGTAGATAATGGGGAGCTTTCCTTTCAGTTCCTCAGCCAATTGTTGTGGCCTGTTCGCAGTCGAGCCGGGATCGGCATAGGTGGCCGACGCTAATCTCAACAATCCGATCGTCTCATTGATTTCCTTGGCTTTTGACTTGATGAAGCCGAGGCGGGAGAGCGCCAGCAGAAGGGGGAAAAACGAGTACCCCAGCGCGGCACGGGGTTGCAGGCCGGAAGGAATCCTGATGGTGAGCTGTCGATTCTTTCTTGCAATGAGCTCCGTTTCGCCTCCCGTCGTGACACAGAGAATTCTGGCTTTCCGTTTCACACCATCCAAATGAGCCGAGACGGTTTCCTCCGTGTTTCCCGAGTAGCTTGAGACGATCACCAGTGAGTTCCTGTCGACGAAGTCCGGAAGGACGTAGTTTCGGTTTACCAGAAAGGGGATCGGGAGTTCGCCCGTCAGATACGATCGAAGAAGATCTCCGCCGATAGCCGACCCACCCAAGCCGGTCAGGACGATGTTCTTGATCCCGCGAACGTTCATTCTCAACGGGACAGTCTTGCCGACGCGGACGGCGTCCTCCACCTGTTGGGGAAAATCCCGGATGCAAGAATACATCCCTGAGGGATCGAGTTGTCGGATTTCTTCCAGTGTCATAGCATGTCACGGTGGGAGATTCTTTGCCTGATAGATTTGAAGGCGTTGGATTATTATTATCGGGAGATCACACAGTGCGAGGCGTGATAGCGGGATTGTCATCATCCTTCCGGATCAATCGCTCCCACTCTTCATTTCACCGTTCCCCGATTCGCCGATTCTCCGATTCCCTTCCTTCCCTACGCAATCTACGACCATCAATCGATCGGCATATCGGGGAACTTCCGCTTCATCACATCCCGCAGGTACTCCTTTACTTCATCCTCGGTCTTGAGGGCCAATACGTGCTTGGCGATTTTTTTTGCTTCGCGGTATTTAACCGACCTGATGATCTTCTTGATCTCCGGCAGCACATTCGGCACAACGCTGAACTCGTCGAGACCCAATCCTAACAACAGAATCGTCGCCAGCGGATCGCCGGCCATCTCACCGCACATCNNTACTGGATCAGATCGTTCGTTCCGATGCTCAGGAAATCTACTTCCTCTGCCAGATCCTCGGCGATGACCGCCGCCGCCGGAACTTCGACCATCACCCCGATCTTCATCTTCTCGTCGAACGGCTGGTTTTCATTCCGAAGCCCACGTTTTGCTTCCTCGATGAGTTGCTTCGCCGCGCGCACCTCTTTTATGCTTGAGATCATCGGGAACATCATCGAGACGTTTTTGCGCGTGCCTGCGCGAAGAATCGCCCGAAGCTGATCGAGAAACAGATCCCGCCTATCGAGCATGACGCGTATCCCCCGCCAGCCGAGGAAGGGGTTGTTTTCTTTGACAACCTCCACCATCAGTTTATCGCCACCGATATCAAACGTACGAATCGTGACGTTCCTGGGATACATCGCCTCCGCGAGGTTTTTATAGTGCCGGAATTGTTCATCCTCGGACGGGAAGACTTCCTTCCCGACCAGAAGGTATTCCGACCGGAACAACCCGATGCCGTCTGCACCATGGATGCGGATGAACTCCAACTCTTGCTCGAATTCGACGTTGACCGAAAGTTCTACCCGATGGCCGTCGAGGGTNNAGGCCGGCGAGCCGAGCCTCAAACTCCTGATACCGTTCGCGCTTCGCCTCATAGCGCTTGATGGTTTCCTCTGTCGGATTGAGAACGACAACACCACCATATCCATCGAGCACCACACGCTCCGAATCGTGCGCCATGTGCGAGATATTGCGCGCGCCGACGACCGCGGGAATCTTGAGCGCACGGGCAAGCAGGGCCGTGTGGGACGTCACGCCGCCGATATCGGTTGCATAGCCGAGAACATCGTTGCGGCTTAGGACGAGGGTGTCCGCTGCCGTGAGATTTTGGGAAACGACGACGGAAGACCCTTCGAGCCGCGAAATGAGCTTCTCTTCCTGCAGGTTCCGCAGGATTCGGTTCCTTACATCCTCGACGTCGTGTGCGCGCTCGCGGGTATACTCGTCCCTTGAGGAGAGCATCATCCGATGGTACTTCCCGATCTCGTCCTGAACGACGAACTCCGCATTCTTTAGTTCTTTCCGAATGCGACCGTAGATCGTCTCGAAGAGGATCGAATCTTCCAGGATCATCAATTGAGCTTCAAAGATCTTTGCTTTGTCATCGCCGAGCTTCTTTTCGGCAAAATCGAGGATCTTTTGAAGCTCCTTGTGCGAGCGTTCGACGGATTGCTGCAGCCGTTCAACTTCGTGGTCGAGCTCTTCGCCTGAGATCGCCTTCTCCTGGATAACGGGTGCCTGCTTGTGAAAGACGAACGCAGGTCCGATGGCAATACCAGGGGACGCAGCGATCCCCTTGACGATGAACTCTTGTTGTTTGATGGATGTGTCGGTCACATGATCTCGGGGAATTTGTTACGGTTCATCAAAACCACGCTCGAAGAGCTCACTCAGGGCGCGGCAAGCTTCGGCTTCGTCCTCGCCGGAGAATCGGAGCGTCAGTTTTGACCCCTGCTCCGCTGCCAGCGTCATCACACCGATAATGCTCTTGCCGTTGATCTCGAACCCCTCCTTGTCGATGAAGAAATCCGCTTTGAATTTTGCCGCCGTCTTCACGAGCGATGCTGCCGGTCGCGTGTGTAGTCCGGCCCGATTCCTGATCGTCACTTCACATTGAATCATCAGCCGGGAGGATCTCCTTTCAATGGGTCCTGTTCAGCAGCATATCCGTCATCCAGAGTAAGAGCGCGCGGGCGTTCGAAGCGGGAAGCGATTGAAGCCGTGTTTTCGCTCTTGTGCTCTCGCGCCTGACGGCCGCCCGGGTCGCATCGATGACGCCCGTCTCAAAATAGATCCGCCGGACCTCTGCGACTCCGCTTCGAGACACACCGCCGTTCCTGAACGCCGAACGGAGCAGGGCTCGATCTTTCCCTCTTGCGCGTCGAAATGCCTCAAGCAGAAGAAACGTCCTCTTCCCCTCCATAACGTCTCCCCCGACAACCTTGCCGAATTCCCTTTCGTCACCGATGATATCCAAAAGATCATCCTGAAGCTGGAAGGCGCGACCGACATGTTGGCCGTATGCCCGGAGCGCCTTGGCCTGCCGATCACTCGCGCTTCCGATGACGGCCCCGATCTCCGTCGCGACGGTGATCATCTTGCCGGTCTTCTTCCGGATCATGAGCAAGTAGTCGTCCACGGTTACGCCGGAGCGGGTCTCGAATTCTTTATCGAATCCTTGACCCTCACAAACCTCGACGACGCCTTCGGTGAAGAGTTTCGCGATCTTTCGGATGTGAACCGATTCCGTTCGCAGCAACGCCCGATACGCAAGTGCCAGAAGCTCGTCGCCGACAAGAATGGCGACATTGCTGTCCCATTTCGTATGAACCGTTGCCCTTCCTCTTCGAGAGGCGGCGTGGTCCATAATATCGTCATGAACCAGCGTGAAGTTGTGCAAGATCTCGATTCCGGCACCCGCATGAATCGCGTCGCGACGTCTTCCACCGACCACCTCGCACGAGAGGAGCAACAGCACTGGCCGAATCCGCTTTCCCCCTCCCTCAAGAACGTATCGCACAGGCTCGTAGACGGTCTTCGGTTTCTCTTCTTTAATGAATCGAGAAAGGTAGTTGTCGACCAGCGTCCGATACCGGCAATACTCTTTTTCGAAATTCATCTCGGGGATTGCTTCAGGTCGTTTCTGCCGTGAGAACCAATTGTTGGTCGCGGAGATCGGCGACGGTGCGCGAGCCAGTCAGGAACATCGCTCCTTTGAGCTCCATCTCCCACGAGTTGATCATGTCGATCAGGCGTTTCTTACCGCTGGATTCAAGGACTTTCAGCAAGGGCCGTGCGGAGGCTGCCAGATCGGCCCCGAACGCAATCGACTTGGCCACATCAAGTCCGCTCTGAATGCCTCCCGAAGAAATGACCACCAGCGATGGGTGCTGCAATTTCAGACTGCCTACCTGTCGTAAAGCGTCAACGGTGGGGATTCCCCAATCCCAGAAGGAGGCCGCAAAGTCCTGCCGAGGATTTGTTCTCCCTTTCACGCCATTCCGGCGCAGAATTTCCACGCCTGCCCAGCTTGTCCCTCCTGAACCGGCGATGTCGATGATCGTCACACCGACATCGACCAAACGTTTTGCGACGGCCATCGAAATGCCCGCGCCGATTTCTTTAACGATGACCGGGATCGGCAGTTCTTTCACGAGCATGGCAATTCCGGCGAGCACGCCCTTGAATTCCGGATTTCCCTCCGGCTGCAGGAACTCCTGAAGCGGATTGAGATGAACCGCGAACGCGTCGGCGCGGACGAGCTCCGCGAGCTTTCTTACCTTTGAGGCGTCATCGAGCTTCGCCACCTCCGCTGCGCCGATGTTGCCGATCACCGGGATGTTAGGCGCCGCCTCCCGAACCACGCTAAACGTGCGGTGGTAAGTCGTATCTTCCATCGCCTGCCGCTGGCTCCCCACCCCCATCGCAATCCCTTTCTCTGCGCACACTTCCGCAAGTCTCCGATTGATGCGCATCGCCTCGGCGTACCCACCGGTCATACTTGAGATGATGAGGGGTATCGAGAGCTTTCTCCCAAGGAAGTCGGCGGACGCATCGATATCGGAAAAATTCAGTTCCGGGAGAGCGTTATGGAGAAACTCCCATTGGTCGAATCCCGTTGTCTTGCCGCGAAAGGCGACGTCTTTCGAGAGAGTAATTTCGACATGTTGTCGCTTGCGGGAAGATGTGCGCGTCGTTTTCATGGGGTGGTGTGATTCTGCCTCATAATACTGAATTGACCTGCGAGAATCAAGAAACGGGCCGGGACGTCAGCCTCCTTCCCGCGATGCAATCCCTGCGATCTGCGCGCTGATCCTCACGCGTTCCTGGTTTGTTTTCAGCCAATACTTTTCTATCTTTGTGGCGCAAAATTTCAAAAACAACTCGCATGCGCGCAATCATTCCCGTTGCAGGCGTTGGAAGTCGCTTACGTCCGCACACCTACACCGTCCCCAAGGTGCTGTTGAACGTTGGAGGCAAGCCGATAATCGGTCATATCATGGACCGGATCATCGAGAACGGCTTCAACGAAGCGACGATCATCGTGGGGTACCTTGGCGAGAAGATCAAGGACTACATCCTCGGCCACTACTCGATCAAAGTTGATTTTGTCGAGCAGGAAGAGCGGCTGGGTCTCGGCCATGCCATCTTTCTCTCACGCCACACGATCTCGCGGGATCCGATCCTTATCATTCTTGGTGACACTGTCTTCGACGTAAACCTGAAGGAGCTGATGACCAACGAGGACTCGGTGCTTGGAGTGCAAGAGGTCGAGGATCCGAGACGATTCGGCGTCGCGGAGATAACGGACGGCTTTGTCACGAAACTCGTTGAGAAGCCCGAAGAACCGAAGAGCCGCCTCGCGGTGGTCGGTATTTATTTTATCAGACGGCCTCAGGTGCTTGTCGACTGCCTGAAGGAAGTGATCAAAAGCAACGTCCGGACGAAGGGGGAATTCCAGCTCACCGACGCCCTGCAGTTGATGATCGAGCGCGGCGAGAGAATGAAACCTTACACCGTGAATGGATGGTATGATTGCGGGAAGCCCGAAACGCTGCTCACAACGAACCGGCACTTGCTCGAACATATGGGGACACCGCATTCGAGCCACGATGTCGTCGTTCAGCCGCCCGTTTTCATCTCGCCAAAGGCGACGGTGAAGAACTCGGTCGTCGGACCGTATGCGACGATTGCCGAAGGAGCTACGGTCGAGAACGCCATCATTCGGAATTCCATCATCAGCGAAGGCGCGACGGTGTCAGATTCCCTCCTTCAAGACTCGATCGTCGGGAGCAACTCAATCGTCCGCGGCAGCTACAAACGCATCAACATCGGAGATTCATCGGAGCTGGAGTTTTATTAGGACGTTGCAGTTCCCGGCAACGTCCTCTCCGCCATAGGGCAAATCGAACGGGTCTGGAACTTCCCCGCATCCGCCTGGCGTTGAACACGACATTCACCACCACTTTTATCCACGATTTTCGGAGATCGTATGAGGCACCTTTTCACGTCAGAATCCGTCTCGGAAGGGCATCCTGACAAAGTGTGCGATCAAATTTCGGATTCCGTACTCGATGAGATACTCGCGCACGACCCGACTGCGCGCGTTGCTTGCGAGAGCTTTGTGACGACAGGCCTCGCTCTCGTCGGCGGAGAGATTACAACGAACCACTACGTCGATGTGCAGAAAATTGTTCGCGACGTTATCAAGAGCATCGGCTATACGGAGGCAGGCGTGGGATTCGACGCCGATTCGTGCTCGGTTCTCTCGGCGATTCATGCACAATCGCCGGACATCGCGCAAGGAGTCGATATCGGAGGCGCGGGCGATCAGGGAATGATGTTTGGCTACNNACGATTGAGTACGAGGGGAAGAAACCGCTACGGGTGAACACGGTTGTCATCTCCAGCCAGCACACGCCGAACGTCTCGCAGAAAAGGATCAAGCAGGATGTGATCGACCATATCGTTCATCAGGTCATTCCCGCAGAATATCTTGACAAGAAGACGCGATATTTTGTGAATCCCACGGGCCGGTTCGAGGTCGGTGGGCCGCACGGCGACAGCGGCTTGACCGGACGGAAGATCATTGTCGACACGTACGGAGGACGCGCGCCGCACGGCGGAGGAGCGTTCTCTGGAAAAGACCCGACG
>DMMN01000299.1:7451-10572 GCA_003453835.1 Bacteroidota bacterium
GCGGCGTACGGCCACTTCGGGAGGGATGAGAAGGAGTTCACGTGGGAGAAGTTGGACCTCGTAAAGAAGTTTCAAAATGGGGTAAGGTAATTCTGAGCAGATTTCGACCGACCGACAGCACGTCGCAGCGCGAGCAGGCGCACCACTCACCTTCGTCTTCACGTTTCAGGCGCCGGCGGTATCGTCGGTAGCTTTGGGACCTCAATCAACTACTTTCAACCTATAATCAAACTCCTATGGATGAGAAAAAAGGTAGATTCAAGGTACGAGAACTCTCGCTGGCAAAGGCAGGCCACCTGCGCATCGAATGGGCGGAATCCCGTATGCCTGTACTGATGGCGCTTCGCGAGAAGTACAAAAAGACGAAACCGCTGAAGGGCTTCAAGATTGCCGGTTGTCTCCACGTGACCAAAGAGACTGCCGTTCTCGTGAAGACGTTTGTCGAGGCCGGCGCCGAAGTGAGCTGGAGCGGATGCAATCCACTATCGACGCAAGACGACGTCGCCGCAGCCCTGGCTGCCGACGGCATCTCCATCTTTGCATGGCACGGAATGAACGTCGAGGAGTTCTACTGGTGCATCGAAAAGACTCTCAAGTTCAAGCCACACCTCACGCTCGATGACGGTGCCGATCTGATCTTTACGGTGCACAACAAACATCAAGAGCTTCTCCCCACGGTCGTCGGCGGAACGGAAGAGACAACGACCGGCGTGCACCGCCTCCGCGCAATGGCAAACGACGGAGCATTGAAGTATCCTGTGATCGCCGTGAACGATGCCGAAACGAAATGGGATTTCGATAACGTTTACGGCACGGGGCAATCGACCCTCGACGGAATTCTCCGCTCTACCAGCGTCCTGCTGGCGGGAAAGAACGTTGTCGTCGCGGGATTCGGCCATTGCGGCCGCGGCGTAGCCTCGAGGGCAAAAGGTCTTGGATCAAACGTCATCATCACCGAAGTGAAGGCGACCGCCGCTCTGAAAGCAACGCTCGAGGGCTTCCGCGTAATGAAGATGGACGAGGCCGCGAAGATCGGCGATGTCTTCGTGACGGCAACAGGAGTGAAAGACATCATCGTCGAGCGCCACTTCAAGTCGATGAAGGATGGAGCCATCGTTTGCAACACCGGCCACTACGATTGCGAAGTGAACATCGGCGATCTGGACAAGATCAAGAAATCCGTTCGCGAGGTGCGCGCCGACAACGAGGAATACACGCTCAAAGACGGCAGGCGAATCTATCTGCTGGCGAAGGGCCGCTTGGTAAACCTTGCGGCAGCGGAAGGCCACCCATCTGAAGTGATGGATATGTCATTTGCAAACCAGTTCATGTCCCAGCTCCGTCTTGCCGAGTTGTACAAGAAGGGAAAGAAACTGGAGAACAAAGTGTACGATATTCCTGCCGAGCAGGATCAGGAGATTGCGGGAGTGAAGCTTCGCACCATGGGGCTCAAGATCGACAAGCTTACGCCCGAGCAGATTAAGTATCAGACCGACTACTCGGCCGGGACGTAGAAATATGAATCCATGCTGAAGGCCGTAGCTGCCCGCTATGCGTGCGAGCAGGATCCTTCGGGAGGCTCCTAGTACCAGAGGCATCTCGTGAAAAGCGAGATGCCTCTTTTGTTCTGCTGAAAATAAGTGGGCGCGAAGGCGATGGATAGCCAGCAGCCTGAACGTCTCCTCCCCACCGCTTCGCCAATTGACAAACACCCAAAAAATGAATACTCTAAGCCGTCCATGAACCAGAAAGGGGAATCGTCATGAACCGCAAAGCGCTTCTCGCCGAGTTCATCGGCACGTTTACCCTCATCTTCGTCGGTGTGGGGGCAATTGCAGCAGACTTCATGATGGGGGGCAAGTCCGGACTCACGGGCATTGCTCTCGCCCATGGTCTCGCCATTGCCGTGATGGTGAGCGCAACCGCTGCAGTCAGCGGAGGCCATTTGAATCCAGCGGTGACCGCCGGAGCGTGGGTAGCGGGTAAGATCGATTCGGCAAACGCGATCAGTTACATTCTTGCGCAATGCCTTGGAGCGATCGTGGCCGCGTTTCTCATCAAGTACGCCGTGCCGATTGATGTGCTCGGCGCTATCGGGATGGGCACGCCGGCACTGGGCGCCAACATTTCGGCCGGCCAGGGGTTAATCACCGAAATAGTACTGACCTTCTTCCTGATGTTCGCCGTTTACGGAACAGCCATCGACAAGCGGGCACCAAAGGTTGGCGGCTTGTTCATCGGACTCACGGTCACGTTGGATATTCTGATGGGGGGGCCCATCAGCGGCGCAGCGATGAATCCGGCACGCCATCTGGGCCCCGCCTTGATGGGCGGCTCGATGGACAATTTTTGGATCTACTGGGCGGGACCGATTGCCGGAGGTGTGCTCGCCGCCCTGGTGTACCGCCACGTTCTCGAAGAGCAAGAATAACTTCCCTTTTCATCTGTAATAGGAGTTTACTGAATGAAGAATCGATTTCATTGCCAAACGACCTGCCTGCTGCTGTTCCTTCTGATTCCCCTCGCCTTCGCGTCTGCGCAATCGAGCAAAACGAAACGCGATAGTACGAAGGTTCTCTTGTCGACCTCTTTGGGCGACATTACGATCGCGCTGTTTGATCAGAAGTCACCTCTGACGGTAAGAAACTTCCTCGCGTATGTTGATAGCGGATTCTATCACGGCACGATTTTCCATCGCGTCATTCCGGGATTCGTCATTCAGGGCGGAGGGTTCACGAAAGACTTCGCGCAAAAGCCGACGTACGCCCCGATTCAAAACGAGGCTCAAAACGGAGTTCGCAACAGCCGAGGGACGCTCTCGATGGCTCGCACGAATGATCCCCATAGCGCCACTTCTCAATTCTTCATCAATCTCGTCGACAACGCTGTTCTGGATTTCAGCGCACAGAGCGCGGGGTATGCCGTGTTCGGCGCGGTGATCAAAGGGATGGATGTGGTGGACCGAATTGCCGGAGTTCCAACAGGAAATTATGAAGTGTTCCAGAACGTGCCGAAGGAACCCGTCGTAATCATTTCCGCAAAGCGAAAATGAGTCAGCACCTTGCCTGCCCAACCGTCTTTCACGTCTCCCGAAGGTGTGTGGAATCAAGTGATGTCTGGT
>DMMN01000354.1 GCA_003453835.1 Bacteroidota bacterium
TCCGCATCCAAGGAGGTAGAGCGTTTCCGTGGTCTCTTCCGTGAGACATATGATCCGATTCGGATAGGAGGTCTTCATGAAGTACTACCAGGACGTTGAAAAACCCCGTTCAATTTATCCACGAAGGTCACCAAGGGACACGAAGAGAAGGAATCCTTTGTGAAAACGGGGACTCCTTAGTGTCCTTTGTGAACTTAGTGGATAAGTGCGGATCAGTTGAGGGGAAATGATTTGGAGAGATCAATCGCCTCGTAAACCATGGCAAGATAGTTCCCGGGAGGGATGTAGCTCGGGATCGAATTGCCCGACCCGACAGCATAGCGACCGTGACTTCCACACGTTTCAACAAGCTTGCGCGTCTGTCCGCGCACTTCGTCGGGCGGCGACGCACAGAGGATGTTCAGGTCCAACCCTCCAAGCACGGCAATCCGCTCGCCGTACTTCGCTTGAAAGTCCTGAGCCGGAACGATGTTGTTCTCGAAGGAATGCTTCCCATCGATCTTCACATCTTCAATCAAGTCCTCCATGATCTTCTCCACGTTGCCACACGAGTGGAGAAAGTAGGGACGGTCCTTCTCGTGCGCCATCGCCGCAAATAGTCTGTGCCACGGGAGGAAGAATTCCCTCAGGTGATGCGGTGCGATCATCGTGCCGACATTGTATCCCATATCATCACCGGGAAAGAGTGCGATAAGTCGATCGAGATCGAGCAAGTGCCGGTTGAATTTACGCATCAACTCGCCGAGCTTGTCTGCCACCGTCTTGACAAGCAACGGATCGCTGATGAGGCAAGAGCAGAATCCTTCGAGCGACATGATCCAGGTGATGTGTTCAAAAATTCCACCTCCGTGCGAGCTGATGAGGCCCATCCCGTCGGGAAGATGGCTGTTGAGATATTCGAAGGGGAAGAAATCGAACTCCTCCACCAGCGGCCAATCGAACTTCTCAAGTTCTTCCCACGATGTGATGGCTCCCCGATGCTCATCGGCCCAGCCACGATCCTTCGTTGAGCCGGGTGCGGCATCCGGAATCACAAGCTTTCGCTCCACGAACTCCAGGCTCTGCTCGAAACGAACGAAGTCGTAACCCAACCGATACCAGAACTCGATGAAGTTGTCAAGATACGCCTGCTGTGATGCCCGTTCGGTTCCGTAATCGACCCACCGACGACCGAGCAGATCGGTGACGATCGGCTTCATCACGACATCATCAACGATGTACTCCACGAGAGGCGTCCTCCGGGCGGAACGTCGACCCAACAGCATGTCGATGAATTCGCTCGCGTTTGGCTTTGGAGAGACTAGCGGCNNCTTCGTTCGAGAGCAAGATCAGATGTGGCCGACGTAGAGGAATGCTTTCCCCTGGAATTCATGCTGATGGTCAATACAGTCGATTTCCGTGCACTCATAGCGCCGGAGACCGAACGCATCGATCAGTTGTTTCCGATGCTCGAAGAATTGCGTGTGGTAGTTGTCTGCATACAGACGGAATTTCTGTTTGGGAGTAAGGACGACAACGGTTTTCCTCGCCACACGCTTCAGCTCGCTCACAGCGTTGGCCAGGTCTTTCACATGTTCGAGCGTGTGACAGCACGTAACGTAGTCCACGAATTTGTCCGGAAGCGGGATCTTCTCCGCGAAACCCTCCTTCCATTCAATCGAGACCTTCTCTTGTGCGGCCCGATCCTTTGCGCGAGCCAGGGCTTCCGTGCTGACATCGAGAGCTGTTACGCCGAAACCCTCTTTCGCCAGGCGAATGGCAAGCGTCCCCAGACCACAGCCGACCTCGAGGACGGTCCCTCGCTCCCCCAAGGCTNNCAAGATCATTTGTTCATCCGTCTCTTCGACGCAATCGTTGCTGCGATGTCTCCACGCGTCATCGTACGCTCTCCTCCACTCGTCGTCAGAGAGCGAGCGAAACTTCTTTCGCCAATCGACATCGAACCAATCTCCGTACTTCCGTTGAAGCGTCCGGCGGGCAAAGAGGTGTTGGTTCACAGCGCTGAGCGCTTCCCGGAGCGGCCCGGGGAGGAGTCCTTTGAGTCGAATATAGGTGGTGCGCAGTAGGGACATTTGGATCGTGTGCTGATTTCCGGCGATGGGAGAGGATCGGCTTCTTCACGAACGCTTACGACGAGGTGCCGGGACTCTCGCTGGTGTTCAAGGATGCCTGNNAGACTCGCCCGCCGTCAGTCTCACCTTGATCATCCCTCTGACGGCGTTGCAGACGAATACTTCGTCTGCAGCGAGGAGGTCCTTGCGGGAGAGTATTTTCTCTTCAAGCGAAAACGACTTCTTTCGGAAGAGGTGGGCTCGATAGGTGCCCGCAAGAACGCCGCAGGAAATGGGTGGAGTGAGGTACGAGTTTCCAGTTCGAAGGATGACGTTTGTCCGGGCGCCTTCGGTCAATTCCTCCCGCTCGTTGAAGAAGAGGAGATCGAACAATCCCCGGCCCTTTGCGTGCTCAAGCTCGGTGTCGTACAACTTTCGGCGCGTCGTCTTGTGAAAGAAGAAATGATTGCCTGAATCCGTTCTGTGTCCCGAAATCCCGATCAGGGGAGAAATGGAGAGCGGCGACAAGGCCGTGTAGCTGAATCCAACCATCCCGTTTCTGTCGAGCGTCATCCGAACTCGGATTGCACGCCCCCTCCGCGAAAGCTCTTTCAATCGACCTTCAGATCGCTTCAAGGCGCTTCGTACACTGGCGGCGTCGTACCGGAATCCGAAGTACCTGGCTGACTCCTTCAGCCTGCGAAGATGGAGGGGCAAAAGAAACCACCCGTTCTCCTTTTCCCAACGGAGCGTCTCGAACAATTGGAACTCCTCCGGGTCCGCGGTCAGGAATTTCGACTTCAGCAGGCACTCTTGATACTCGCTCGCGTTGTCCGAGTCCGCCACACCCCCCCTCCCGACTCCCATTTCACATTCACCCGACCTGGTGTCGAGCACCACGGTACGAATGGCAACGTTGAACATCGCCCTGCGTTTCGGCGCGAAGAATCCCATGCTCCCCGTGTACACACCGCGCGGCCCCGACTCCAATTCCCGGATGATTTGCATGGTCCTGATCTTTGGAGCGCCCGTAACGGAGCCGCTCGGGAACAGGCTTTTGACCAATTCCGGAATTGCAATTCCCGGGTTGAGCGTGGCTTCAACAGTCGATGTTGCCTGGAAGACCGTCTCGTACCTCTCGACCTCAAAGAACTTTGAAACGCGCACGCTTCCAAACCTTGCGACCTTGCCGGCATCGTTCCTCAACAGATCCACAATCATCAGGTTCTCCGCCCGATCTTTCTCTGACGCGATCAGCGCGGCCCGCTGCTGATCATCCTCTTCGGTCGTCCTGCCGCGCGGCGCCGTGCCTTTCATCGGCTTAAGCGTGAGCTTGTTCCCCTCTCTNNCGCTTCGTGCCGACAGTCATAAACGCCGAGTAGCCGACGCGTTGGACGTTACGCAGCCGGAAATACAGATCGGCGCCGTTCTTAAAAGATCTGCATCTCGTCTTGAACGTAAAGTTCACCTGGTAGGTGTCCCCCTCGACAATGTACGTCTTGATTCTCGAGACCGCTTCTCGATACTCGTCTTCACTCAGGGCGGGATGAATCGAGAGAACATCCGTCGCCACATGGTTTGGCGCTTTTCGAAGCTCGGAACCGATGTTCGTGGCATGTCGTCTGCCAGACTCGAAGCTCATGGTCTTGTGGTTAAAGATCATCGGCTGTTCATAGATTCCGAAGCACACAAGGGGAAGATCTGACAGAAGGGGAGTTCCCAGCGCGGATTCGAAAGCATATCCTGCCTCGTACGCGATGAATCCGGC
>DMMN01000328.1 GCA_003453835.1 Bacteroidota bacterium
GCTTTTCAGCACGCCCCGGCCTCAACAGTGGTGTGCTGTTTTCGTTCTGTGGGATGTGCCGCGTTGGCTTTTGAGTCCCCCGTCGCCATATTGTCTACAACGTCATCGAAGGGAATGGAGAGAATCGACGTATGAATACCTTTCAAGACCTCCTGCTTCAAAGCATCCAGGAGATCATCTTCGCTGTGGAGACAAGCGGCGACGATCTTCTCGGATCAGTCCGGTTTGCGAGCCGCCGAGCCGAGAAAGTCCTCGGCTGCTCGCCCAACGAGTTTGTCGAGAATCCCGATCTCTTCCTCTCCCTCATCCATCCTGAAGATAGTCCGCATGTCAAGAAAGACACGCGCAACATGTTTGAGACGGGGAAGCCTGTAACAAGGACCTACAGAATTCGACCAAAGACCAGTGGCGAATACCTCTGGTTCCAGGATCGGCCTTCTCCGCTGCTTGATGCCGGGGGGAAAATGATCGGCTACGTAGCGGTGGCGTATGATATCACCGGGCAAAAGAAGAGCGAGCGAGCGCGCGCCGAGCTGAATGCCCGCCTCACCGATACGCTCGAAAGCATGGGGGATGCCTTTGTCTCCCTCGACAAGAACTGGTACTACACCTATGTGAACAGGCATGCAGCCGCGATATTCAATCGCACGCCTGAAGACCTCATCGGGAAGCATATCTGGACGGAATTTCCGGAGGGAGTCGGTCAGCCGTTCTACAAGAATTACCATAAGGTTATGGAAACCCGCCAGCCGATGGTGATGGAAGAGCACTATCCACCCTACGATCGCTGGTTCGAGAATCGCATCTACCCCACTGAAGAGGGGATCTCCATTTTCTTTACGGATGTGACCGATCGGAAGAAGATCGAGATCGCCCTGAGGGAGAGCGATCGATTCAACCGGCTGCTGTTCCAAAGCTCGACGATCGGGTTGGCATTGGCGCGCATGGACGGCACACTGGTGCAGGTCAATTCCACCTATGCCGCCATCATCGGCCACAGCATTCCGGAGACATTGGAACTGACGTACTGGGACATCACGCCGGCGAAGTACTCCGACCAGGAGCAAGCGCAACGGGAATCGCTCCGCACCACGGGCCGATACGGGCCGTATGAGAAGGAGTACATCCACAAAGACGGCCATCTTGTGCCCGTTCGCCTTTCCGGATTGATCATCGAACGGGGCGGGGAACAGTTCATCTGGTCGAGCGTGGAAGACATCACCGCAAGTAAACGTGCGGAAGAGGAGCTGAATCAAAATCGAACTTTTATCGAAAGCATCATCAACGCTTCACCGGACATTATCTACATCTACGACATCGAGGCGCGAAAGAACGTTTACGTGAACGAGGGCATTCAACACATCCTCGGCTATACGGATCAGGAAACAAAGGCGATGGGCTCAGACCTCATCTCCACACTCATGCATCCTGACGACTTTGTCGAGTACCTCAGAGACACAGTGCCCAGATACTCCACTGCAAGCGGGAGCGAGTTGATCGAACATGAGTACAGAATGAGAACAAAGAACGGTGTGTGGAGATGGCTTCACTCTAAAGAATCGATTTTTGTCAGGAACGAAGACGGAACGCCGAAACAAATCTTTGGCATCGTCGAAGATATCACGGAGAGCATGAAAACAGGAGAAGCGTTGAAGGAGAGGGAAAACCTCTTGAGCGCTGTGGGAAGAATGGCAAAGGTCGGCGGATGGGAATTCGATACGGCGACACTAAAAGGAACGTGGACCGATGAAGTCGCGCGGATCCATGACCTGCAACCCGGCCAGGAAACCAACGCTGAGATCGGATTGAGTTTCTACCATGGCGAATCGCGGGAGAAGATCTTGCAGGCGATCAAGGAGGCGATTGAACTTGCCAAACCGTACGATCTGGAGCTGGAGATGGTCACCGCTGCAGGGCGGCGCAAATGGGTAAGAACCATCGGTGAGCCGGTCAAGTCCAATGACAAGGTCGTCAAACTGCGAGGATCATTTCAGGATATCACGGAGCTCAAACAGTCGGAGGAAAAGGTTCGCAAGCTCAACGCGGAACTCGAACTGCGTGTCGCTCAGCGCACCGCACAACTGGCGGCGGTAAACAAGGACCTGGAATCCTTCTCGTACTCGGTCTCGCACGACCTGCGCGCACCGCTCCGCGCCGTTACCGGATTTGCCCAGATCGTCGCCCGGCGCCATCGGGCGAATCTGAACGAGGAAGGTCGTCACTACGTCGACAACATTGTGCAAGCCGGTGAGCGGATGGGTCAGCTCATAGACGACCTGTTGACCTATTCGCGCCTGGGGCGACAGTCCGTGCGCCTCGAACACGTCTCACTGCAAGACCTCTTTGGCCATCTCGCCGTCGGCTTGACAGCACGCGTGCAACAAATAGGCGGCACGATGGAGATCGCAGACGACCTTCCGTCCGTCCTCGGAACGCGCACNNCATGAGAAAATCTTCAACGTGTTCCAGCGCTTGCACAGCGAGGATGTCTATCCGGGCACGGGGGTCGGGTTGGCAACCGTGAAAAAGGCGGTTGAGCTTCTTGGGGGAACCGTCCGCCTGGAATCCATCGTTGGGGAGGGAAGCACGTTTCTCATCGAACTACGAAAGGAGTAGGCCATGGACAGCGCGACACACATCTTGCTTGTGGAAGACAATCGCATGGATGTTGAACTGACTCTGGACGCGTTTCACGAGGCGCGCCTCGGCAACACGATACACGTCTCGCCAAACGGTCAGGATGCGCTTGATTACCTCTTCGGACGCGGCACCTACGCCGATCGAAAGGCGCACCCTATGCCCGGCCTGATCTTGTTGGACTTGAAGCTTCCCGGGGTCGACGGATTCGAAGTGCTTCGGCAGGTTAAGTCGACGCCCATCTTGAAGCGTGTGCCGGTTGTGGTGCTCACCTCCTCGAAGGAAGAAGGAGATCGCGCATTGTCGTACGATCGCGGGGCCAACAGCTACATTGTGAAGCCCGTGTCGTTTGAGGGATTTCTTGGCGTCGTCCGGCAGATTGACGGGTACTGGCTGTCGTTGAACGTGGCCGCGCCAAAGGAGGAGGAATGAACCATTCCATTCGCGTTCTCTACGTCGACGATTCGCCGCT
>DMMN01000060.1:0-2967 GCA_003453835.1 Bacteroidota bacterium
AGAAAGCGGGAGAACTTAACCGAGACGTTTCTAAAGATTGCACTGAACCCGACTCTCTCATCAGACGGAACGATCGTGTTCAACACCGCGGAGGGGGAGTTGTTCTTGATGAAGGTGCAGTTGGGAAGTTACTAACGGATCTCAAGTTGACCGCCTCAGCAAAAGCGCACTATTGTTGGGGTCANNTTTCAACGGATGGCTGCGAAGCGGCCAACTTGAGTAACGGATGTTACGCAAATGCACCCACCAAAGAACATGTTCATTCTCTCTCGGTGATGACGCGGACTCCACGGCGGCGTCACGCCTCACCCATTCCACTCCCCTGCCCCCCTGCTGCTCTACTGCACTACCAGCACGGGAATAGCGAGCGCGTGGCGGACCTGCGAGATCGACGCGCCGAAGAAGATGTCCTTCAGCCCCCTGTGGCGGTGTCCTCCCATCACCAGAAGTTCAATCGCGTGCTCGTTTGAAAGCTTCACGAGCTGCTCAGGCGCTCTTCCATACCCGAGAACGGGAACGACTTCCACTCCCGAGATCCGAAGCTGTTCTGCAATTGACTCGATGTTTTCCTTGTCGAATCTTGCTTCATCGTCGTACGCTTCACTCCCGAAGATCTGGCCGCTGACGCCTTCCACGACGTGAAAGAGATACATTGTTGCGCCATGCTGCCTGGCGAGAGTCTGAGCGTGTGAGAGGACTTTGCTATCCATCATGCCGTAGTCGATTGCCACCCCGATCTTCGAGTAGCTCTGCGGCTTGAGCTCAACCTTTTCGGGGACTTGTGGGGCCACGCGCCTCCGTCGGAACCACGATCGGGGGAGCGAGATATAAAGCAGAAGAAGCGCTACGCCGACGACGACCGGCACAATGGTTATCCAGAGCCAGATCGCCTGCTCACCGGCCCCTTCCATCCATTCCGAGAGCTTGCCCAGAACGAGGTTTGCGTTCAAGACGATAATGATCGCGGCGGACACCCATGCAAGAAGCTTCGCCCACCACGTGCTCGCGAACGCTCCCATAAACGACCTGTCGCTCGTGAACTTGATCAACGGGATGACCGCAAAGGGGAGTTGCAGGCTGAGGATCACCTGACTCAAGATCAGAAGATCGTACGTTCCCCCATCACCCTTCATCGAAATGACCATCACGGCGGGAACGATCGCAATCAGACGAGTGATGAGCCGTCGAAGAAACGGACGGATCCGCAACTTGAGGAATCCTTCCATCACAATCTGTCCTGCAAGTGTTCCGGTGAGCGTGGAGCTTTGCCCGGCGGCAATCAACGCAATCGCGAAGAGTGTCCCCGCGAGCGCCGTTCCGAGAAGCGGCGTCAGAAGCTCGTGGGCTTGTTGGATCTCCGTTACGACGACCCCATTCTNNCGGCAGCCGAGACGATGAGTATCGCTGCATTGACAAAGAAGGCGCCGTTGAGCGCGATGGCCGTGTCAATGAAATTGTATTTGCAGGCTTCACGTTTGGATTCCACGGTCGATCCGACGTTGCGCGTCTGCACGAGGGCGGAGTGGAGATACAAATTGTGCGGCATCACCGTTGCGCCGAGTATGCCGATCGCAACGTAGAGACTCTCCGCCGTCAAGCGGGGAACGAATCCCGTCACAACCTCGCTCCAGACGGGATCCGAAAGGAAGACCTCGATCAAGAAGCAGGCACCGATCGTGGCAACGAGCATCAGAATCAGCGCCTCCATTTTTCTGATGCCGTAGTGCTGGATCACGAGCAGCAGCATGGTATCGAAGCCCGTGATGAGGACGCCGTAGATGAGCGGAATACCGGTGAGAAGATTGAGACCGATGGCGGTCCCGAGCACCTCCGCCAGGTCGCACGCGGCGATCGCGATCTCGCACAAGATCCAGAGGCTGTAGGCGACCGGTTTCGGATAGTTCTCGCGGCACGCCTGGGCGAGATCGCGGCCGGTAACGATACCCATGCGCGCGGAAAGCGTCTGCAGCAACACGGCCATGAGGTTCGACATCAACAGAACCCAAATGAGCTGGTAGCCAAATCGGGCTCCGCCTTCCAGATCTGTGGCCCAGTTCCCCGGATCCATGTAGCCCACGCTTACCAGATACGCCGGACCCACGAATGCGAGCAGCCGTTTGACGAATCCGACGTTTTCGGGGATGACGACGCTTCGATGAACTTCCGAGAGCGAGACGTTTGTTCGTTCCGTGGCGATCTTCATCTATTATTATGCTTCCACAAAAATGCTTCGTGCCAGCTTCGCGCTGATGAATTGTTCCTTCCTTCCGATTTCCACGCGAAGCGAGCCGTCGAACTTGATTCTTTCACGCACTTTGATCTTGCGCTTGAGAAGAATGCCAAGCTTGGCGGCATACTGAAGAACCTCCGGACTCGCATCGCTCACCCTCGCTACGACAACGGTCGACCCGGGCTCGATCTCCGAAAGCGGGACATGGCTGACATCGTCGATGCTTCCCTCCGCCGTCGGAATGACATCCCCGTGTGGATCTTTGCGCGGAAAGCCGAGCGCCGAGTCGAGTCGGTGCTCGAGTTTCTCGGATGTGATGTGTTCAAGCCGCTCCGCTTCCACATCAATTTCATCCCACGGATATTTCAAGACCTCCACGAGAAACAGCTCCCAAAGTCGATGCCGGCGAATGATCCGAAGGGCTTTCCTCCTTCCATGCTCCGTTAACTCGACTCCTTTGTACGGCGTGTAGGTGACGCTCCCTTCATCTGCCAGCTTCTTGATCATCTCCGTGACCGACGCCGCGGAGATCTGTAGGCGTTCGGAAAGTGAAGAGGTCGATACCTTCCCGTCGCTCTCCTGCAGCTTGTAGATGTTTTTCAGATAGTTTTCGACTTGTTCGCTTGCCATGATCTCACTCGCTTGGTCCTCTTCTTGTATCGATGACTTTTGGAACGAGGAAGTAGTTCTTAACTGATGTTACGTAAAACAAGGATCGTGGTGCCGCCGAGTAAAGG
>DMMN01000060.1:3093-17435 GCA_003453835.1 Bacteroidota bacterium
GGGTGCATTTGCGTAACATCAGTTCTTAATTGTAGGATGGCTATCCCGAAGAATGACGGACTTCAAAAATAACTTGCGACGCTCATGTTGATCCCTACCGACCTCGTCCGCACGTTCACTCGACTCCAGTGCCAGTCGTGATGATAATCGAGCTTAAAGACCGTATCCTCAATTGGTCGGAAATTGAGTCCCACACTGGCTCGTTGCTCGGCATCGCCGGAGATCTTCGTGTCGAAATCCACGAACTCGAACCTTCCGACCACTGTGAAGATCGAGTGGGGGAGTAAAGAGACAAGCCCCCGGCCAAAGTGATAATTCACCTGGCCATAGATCCCTTGTTGACGCTCGGCGAAGAGCCCGCGAAGAGATGGCGGAATCTCGATCGTTGCATGGGCGGCCTCCCCTAAGAAATCGAACTCGTTGCCGCGGAATTCCCAGTCGATGGCCGTGATCGTGACGTTTCGCTTTTCATCCACGGTGAATTGATCAACCTTGTACCGATTGTACGGACCGGCATGGAGCGAGGCACCAATCTCCAGCTCAACCATCGGACTGTATGCGACTCGCCCGACAACCGACGGGAGCTGGTTGTTGTCTTCCTCGAACTCGCCCCGGCCGCCAGGGATCCGCGTCCCCTCGCCGAGCGTGATGACGCCGTCGTGAAGACCGTTTACCGCGTAGATTTCGTAGACCACGCGCGATGCTGCCGAGGGAAAGAACGCCCCATAGAATCCCATCCCGGCCTCCGAAAGGGCGGTCGGAATAATCCGGGTGCTCACCAGGGGCCGCTCCGTGAGGTCGTTCAATGGGCTGTCGTGAGCAAGGTTGAACCGTCCAATCGGAGAAAGGAGTATGCCACCGCGGAAGTTCATTGCGGGATGGATCTCAAAATCAAGGAAGGCAAACTCGAGCTTGACTTCCTCCGTGCCGTGCTCGAACTCAAGCTCCGAGGCAACGCGGATCCGATCGGAAACGACGGAATGCGTGAAGATGTTGAAACGTCGCGCCTCAAACGAAACGGCCTCCGTGATGCCCGCCGAACGCTCGTATTTCCACACCGCCTCCATGTAGCCCCCGATGGCGATCCTCCCGAACAGGCGAGTCATAAAGGGCTTGTCGAAATACCCTCCGGCTACAAAAGGCCTTGATTCCGCTTCCTTCGAGGTGTCCTGCGTCTGGGCAAAGGAGGACCCGACGAGTAAACCGATGCACGCCGCTCCATACGAAATTCTCTTCATCACGGTACCTTGATTTTGATTTCATTGCGCGATGTTTCAACGTGGAACGCTTCGAGACTCTTCCGTGCAGGACCACGAACGACGGATCCATCAAGCGCGTAGGTGGATCCGTGACACGGGCAGCGGAAGAACGACGGTTCCTTCCTGACGGCACAACCCAGGTGCGTGCAGGTTGGTGAGAGCGCCGCAAACGAGGACTCACTTGTGCGCACCAAGATGATGTGAACCTCCGGCGATGGCACCTCGATTTCGATTGCCCCACCCACGATATCGAGCTCGACGTGGTCCGAAACGGCGATCACAAGTGCGCCTTCCGTCAATTGACGACGGTACGTGTTCAATCCACTCGCACAGCCCGCCTGCACTAAAACCGCGGTTGCGCTGAAGGTGGTGATTGCTGCCAGACGGCGCAAGAACTTTCTTCGGTCGATGTTCTCTTCCATGCGCTTTACCTCTAGAGTGAGAGAAGGAACGCGAGTAACGCTTCTTGGTCTTCCCGTAACACCGAAAAGAACCTGAGGCGCGACAGTGCCGCCTCGCCGCCGTGCAACTGAATGACCTCTCGTAGGTCGGAGGTTCTCCCATCGTGAAGATAGAACGCCTGACCACCCAGATGTTCGGCGACGAGGCGCAAGCCCCACAGCGGCGACGTCCGCCACTCCGTGCCCGTGGCCAGACCTTCGACGAAATTGTCCGCCAAACCCGACCCCATATCATGAAGGAGAAGATCGGAGTAGAGCCGGACTTCCTTGTCGCTGAGGGCGGCAATGGTCGGGTGAACAGCCGTCTTCATCGACGGTGTGTGACACGACCCGCAGCCAATCGTGCTGAAGACCTTTTCTCCTCTTCGCACCTGATCGGTTATTGGGCCGCGTTTCGGCGGCGAGAGCATTCGTAGATAGGAGACCACGTCCTCCACGGTCGATCTCGAGACTTCCGGATCCGGAACGTCATCTCCCGCGGATCCGAATTGCGGATGTGGATTCTCGTGCGGCAAGAAGTCCGTGGTGATTCCCATGTCCTGATGATACGCCGTGGCGACCTGCTGCAGGAGAAACGCAACAGCTGCTTTGCGACCGAACCGGCCGAGAGAGGTCGTCAGACTCCGGTGAGTCTGACCGACTTGCCGAGGGCGTGGAGCCACTCCAACCCAATCAGGCGGGATAACCATGTTTGGTCGACCGGAGATTCCATCACCATTACGATCGTCAGGATCCGCGTTCGCGAGAATCGTCGAATCCGGAATTGCTTCGACGAGCCCCAACCCAAACACGCGTGGCCCGCTTCGAACGGAGATTGCATTCGCACGAGCNNCGCCGCGCCGGGAATGCTTCGCTCCTGCAGTTGTGGCCCGCCGAAGCTGAGCAACGGATCGAAGCTCACGCCGAGATTGGATCCGAATCTGGTCAAGTTGGTCTGCGGGGGGCCCTTCCCATCACCCGGGTGGCAGCTTTCACAGGCAGCCTGGTTGAAGATTGGGCCGAGTCCTTCCCTCACGGAAAACGCTTTTTCGAAGGCCCCGTCGCCGCGGGCAAAGGCGAGTTGCTGCTCCCGCGACAGGCCTGGAAGAGGTTGGTCAAAGGATTCTCCTTCCTCCACCGGTTCCGTGAGGAACAACTCGCAGCCAACGAGCAAGGAAACCAATGCAAGCGTTGCCGCCAATCTCGATGAGNNCCTAAAGATATGTCGAGGCATGCTGAAAGTCAAGCCCGCCTCGAAATATTGTTTCGGGATCGATAACCTCCATGGTGTTTGCAGGGACGGGCAGCGGACTGATGTTGTGATTCTTGTTTCTCACCCAACTTTCTGTTATTCTTTGCCCATCAAAAAAGTCCTGCCAAATATGCCAAAGATCCTCATCATTGAAGATGATACCGACGTTCGAGAGTTGCTTGTTACTTCTCTTGAAGGCGAGGGATTCGAAACTCTCCAAGCCGAGAACGGGGTCGTGGGAGTTCAGATGGCATCTACGAGAGCCCCTGATCTCATTCTTTGCGATCTCAGAATGCCCGAACTCGATGGCTACGGTACGCTCGCCGAACTCCGCAAGCAGCAAGAGACGTCTGCCATTCCGTTTATCTTTCTAACCGGAATGACCGACCGGAAGAACGTTCGACAGGGAATGGAACTGGGTGCGGATGACTACCTTGAGAAACCGATCACAGTTCCGGAACTGGTCGCTGCAATCAACACTCGGTTGCAGAAGAGGATCATGCTGACCCAGCAGGCGGACAAGCGGCTCGAGGAGTTGCGTGCAAGCATTTCCCTGTCGCTTCCCCACGAGATCCGAACACCGCTGAGCGGGATCATGGGATTCGCAGAAGTCTTGCGCGACGATTGCTCTAATCTCAAGCCCTCCGAAATCACCGAGATGGCGGCGATGATCCTGAAGTCCGCCACACGCCTCGGCCAACTGATGGAGAACTTCCTCTCCTATGCGCAGCTCCGGGTGTATGCGGCTGACCCACAGTATTCCGGAGTATTTCGAAACGCGCATTCAGTCATGATGGATTTTCATATCGAAGAAGTGGTCCGGAAGAAGGTGAAGGAAGCAGACCGGCTAGAGGATCTGGCTCTCTCGCTAAAAGGGGGTGAGGTTGCGATCTCCAACCAGCATATGAGGAGAGCGGTGGAAGAACTCGTTGACAATGCGCTGAAGTACTCGAAGAAGGGGACCCCGGTGGAGGTGACGACGAAGCAGAAGGGGGTGCGGCATGTTTTGACCGTTTCCGACAGGGGTGTCGGGATGAGAAGAGATCAGATTGCAGAGATCGGCGCGTACACACAGTTCGACCGGAAGAACCGCGAACATCCCGGAACGGGACTGGGTCTTGCGATCATCAAGCAGCTCGTGGAGCTGTACGGTGGATCATTGCTGATCGAAAGCGAGATCGGGAAGGGAACCACGATGCGCATTGAGCTTCCAAAGCCAAGCGCAACGTAGGAGCCGCCGTCTGCCGATCAGCGTCCCTTCTATTTTTCCTTTCCTGCCCGTTCCCGCTGTTGAAACACTTCATCACTCAATCCTACGTTTACTTTGTAGTTCGAGTACGTGACGGTAATGCTGCCGCTGCGCGGAGGGCGTTGCACCCCCTCCCACTGTGTCGGAGGTGTAGCCGGCGGTTCGATCCGTTTTTCGGTTGTGTCACGTCCCGCGACGTCAAATGAGGCCTTCAGCGTCCTCGGAAGCCAGTACTTCCCCTCCTGCAACGCTTGCGTGATCGTCACGGTCAGGACTCTCCCCTGGTACGGAATCGTCTCCATCTTGACGATCGTCCAATTCGAGCCATCGACCCAAACGTACAACTGTCGCAGCCTTGATTTCGATTCCATTGCGGCGAGTTGGAGCTTGTAGACTTTCTTCTCCTCGGCGACTTCCGATTCCTGGACTGTTGCGACGTAGCTCTCGCGGAGAACCGTCGGATCGAGCATCATGCCCTCCCGAGGAAGCATGGCAAAGCTTGTCGATTCAAAGTGAATCTTGTTGGGCCGCTTGTAGTACATCGTCGCCTGCATCTTTGGAATGCGCATGCGCTCCATGTTTACGTCGGCCTGCACTTCCACCGTGTAGTCTCTTACTACTTCCACGGTTTGCTCCACTTTGCGAAGGATCTCGACTCCCGATAGTGCATGTTGTTGAGCCAAGGCGTGCGCGCCAGCCTCTACGGAAGCCACGGCCAGTACAAGAACGAACCATTTGTTTCGGTTCGGCATAAGTCGATCCCCTATGCGTCGCGAGGTTTCAGCTTTGCCACAACCACGTTGTAGCCCCACATGAGCAGCGTCGCCAGGACGCCGATCCCAAACAAGATGAACCAGATCGTGTCCGGGTTTCCCGCTTCCCTGGCGTAGGTCGTGTAGATCCATCCACCAAACGTCCCGCCCACTGCCCAGGCGATCGCGATCGGCAGGAAGGCGTACCCCTGGAACAAGCCCTGCTGGCCTTTGGGCGCGAGATCGGAGATGTATTCATAGTATCTTGGAGCCTGCGTCATCTCGCCAATGGAAAACGCAACGATACCGGCAACGATCATCCAGATCGACGGCGAGAGCGCAATGAGCAGCCACGAGCAACTTGAAACCGCAAATCCCGCGACAATTGCCGTCTGGGGAGACACGTTCTTCGTCAAACGGTTGATGACAAGTTGAAGAGTGATGATCCCCCACGCTCCGGCAGATTGAATGATTTCAAACGGCGCATCGCTCGAGATGTAGTCGGTCACGTAGTACGGGACAATGATGAAGATCTGCCAGAACATGATCCAGAAGAGGGAGAAGATGAGAAGGAACACCATGAACCTTCCGTTTCGAAGAACCACGACGAGATTCTTCAGCTTCTCGCCAAGCGATGCGGTCTCCGTCCCGGCCTCGTCTTTCACCTCTTTGTAGAACGAAATATTCACGAAGAACATCAATGTACAACTGAGTGCCGAGACGAGATACACAAACTCGATCCCGACGCTGTCCCTCACAAAGTAGGCGATCGCCGGACCTGCCGCCGCGCCGATATTGACGAGCCAATAGTAAATCGCGTAGCCGAGCGATTTCGTGTCGGCCCTGGTGGTCACAGCAACCGTCCCGAGCACCGCCGGCTTGATGAAGGAACCGCCGAAGGCAGTGAACACCAGGATGACGACGAGGGTCCAGTAGAGCGGCAATCCGTCATAGATGCCGGCGAAGGCCTGCATTCCGGTCGATCCGATCAGAAAGTAGCCGATCGCGAGGATCAGAAAAGCAAGCGAGAACGCCCTGCGGAAACCGAACTTGTCCGCGAGCGTGCCCCCCAGGATCGGCAATGCGTAAATCAACCCTCCAAAGATCGAAGAGAGCTGACCGGATTCGATTTCCGTGAAGTGCAGATGGTCGCGGAGGAAAATGCTCAAGACGGTGGCTTGACCATAGTACGCCAGCCGCTCAAACAACTCCATGCCGTTGGCGATCCAGAAGGTGGGATGAAATCCCTCGCGTAGCTTGTTCATTCCTTCAGCAATGTTCACAGTTGCTCCTTTCGACGATGGGGGAAAAGGACGACTTCATGAGAGAATGTCTTTCTTCAAGAACACGAGCCAGGCGGCAAGCACCAACCCGAGCGAATAGGCACCGAGCACCGACGCAGACTTGACAACTTCCAGCCAGGGAACCGGATCATGAAAAACCAACTGCCAGATGTTCGTGTAGTGCGTAAAGAGATAGGGTCGAATGATCTCAAACAGTTCCACCGGTATCACCATGATCACGGTGAAGATGATGATGACCCCCATCGTGCCGACGATCGGGCCGATCGCATTCTCGACGAAGGAGGAGAAAAAGAACGCGAGCGATGCAATCGTCAGCATCATCCAGGCCGCAAGAAGATACGCGAGAACGAACCGCCACGCAACATCGGACTCCGGGATCACCAGGATGCCTCGCGTCAAGACAATCAAGTCGCCTCGACCAAGCAGAGGGAGCGCCAAACCAACGCTGAGCGCTGCCAAAAAGAGAATAAAGATGAGGGTATAGAGCAGCGTTGAAACATACTTCGAGAGGAGAATCTTCGACCGCGACACGGGCCGAATCAGGATGAGGCGATAGGTTCCCGCCGTCGCTTCTCCCGCCAGCATATCGCCTGCGACGAAGGAGATGAGCAAGGGAATATGAACCCATAAGCTGTTCATCATGTTGTACGAGACCAGCCAGCCATTGAATAGGTTGCCCACGAAGAAGAAATCCTGCTGAAGCGAGCGCATGGAGAGCTGCAGGAATCTACCTCCCTCGAGCTTCATCGCGATTTCGATGAGCGGAACGATGAGAAGCACGATCGCGAACCCGATATACGTCCGCTTTTTCAGAAAGGTCTTGATGAGCTCGTAGTAAATCAGACGTCCCATGGCAGTCCGGATGTTCCCCCTAAGATCATGAAAGCTGTGGAATGAATGGGATCAGTGCACTCGCCTCCCCCATCCTCGAAGTTCTTGGAACAGTTGACTTGAACAGAACGATCACCGCTTCGATTGCTGTTCGGTGATGGAGAGGAAAAAATCCTCCAATGATCGCCGTGGGATCAAGGCCTCGACGGAAATCCCTCCACGCACGAGTATTTTGTTCAGCGCAGGAATATCCGCAAAACCCATCGTCACGTGGAAGGCATCGTTTTTCTCAACCGTTTTCTTGACGAGTTTTTGCCTGCTCAGAAGGGAGCGAAGCTTTGCAACCGGTCTTCCTTTAATAACGACATACTTCTCGCCTTCGTCGAGGAGCTTCGTCACTTCTCCCTGCGACGCCAACTCGCCATTGTTGATGATCGCCATGCGATTAGCAACCATCTCCACTTCGCCCAGCAAATGCGAGGAGAGGAAAATCGTCTTCTTCTGATCATGCGCGAGGTGGAGAATCAAGTCTCGGACCTCCTTCATTCCTTGCGGATCAAGGCCGTTCGTGGGCTCATCGAGAATGACGAGCTCGGGATGCGAGAGAAGCGCCTGTGCGATGCCGAGACGTTGTTTCATCCCATGGGAGTATGTCTTTACCTTGTCGAACGCTCGTTGTTCCAGACCGACCAGCTCGAGCACCTCGAAGATGCGCTTGCTGGTCGAACCGCCGTTCAGCGCGCCGACGATTTCAAGGTTTTTGTGTGCCGAGAGGTACAAATAGAAATCCGGCTTTTCGACGATTCCTCCGATGGATCGCAACGCTTTCTGACGCTCCCGCCTCAGAGAATGCCCGAAGAGGAAGACGTCCCCTTCCGTCGGATCGATGAGGGAGAGAAGCATGCGGATGGTCGTGCTCTTGCCGGCGCCGTTGGGACCAAGGAAGCCGAATACATCGCCACGACGGACCTCGAGGCTAAGGTTTCGGACAGCCCATCGCTGGCGCGTCGGATTCAATCGCGCCCGGAACAACTTGCCAAGAGTGTGCGTCTGGAGGATGGGTTCGCCGGCCAAGAGCTTCCGCGTATCGAGAGAAAACAGGTGAGCTGCCGTGATAAATCGGCGTCAATGTAGGACTAATTTAACGGAATTTCAACCGAGGTCCTGAACGGGGGTACAAAAGAAAACTCTCCGGGCTGGATCCCAAAGAGTCTTTCCAAAACGTGACGAGTCTGATGTCGAGGTTATTTCGTCTGCTTCAGTCGATCGATTGACGTCCGAACCTTTTTCAGTTGGTGGGCCGTCAGATCTTCTTTCGCCAGAAGCGAGTATTCCGTGACGGCCTGAGTGTTGAGCCTGAGCTTTTCAAACGCAGAAGCGACCATCAGACGTGCATCATAGTTCGATCGCAGCTCGGGATATTTTCGAAGGGTCTCCTTGGACTTGAGGATCGACGTCGCATAGAATGCATTGTCATACAGCACCTTCGCGCCATGCAATTGCATCTGTCCAACCGCTTTCGTCGTGGCGGCTTCATTCTCTTCCTTCCCCTTCCCGGTCCCGTGCAGTACCGTGGCAGACGGAATCATGATCTCATCCTTCTCACGAGGGGGCACCGCGAGGACATTCTCCATTGCGAGTTTCAAAAGGAATTCCTCCTGTGTCAGTTCGCGAACATCGGAGATGTCGATGATGGTCATTTCCGGAACCGTCAACCGCTTCTTCTCCGACTCGATGGCTGCAGTGGAACTCTTTCCGGTCCGCATGCTATCCTCGGGTTTCAACACGTCGCCGACCTTCACGCGTTTCCATTCATCTGTGACGCCGTGACGCACCTCGACTGTACCCTTGATTCCCCGGATGGTGAAGTCGTTCCCCAGAAGCGGAAGCGTGCAGAGACCCGACAAGAAAAGAACTATTGCTCGTGAGCGCATGTTTTTGCCCTTTCACTCCGTGACTCGTTGGAACTATTTTGGCATGATATCGACAACTCTAACCCACCCCCGGACAACTCCCAGACCGACCTCAACATAATCGAAATACTCTTTTGCACCGATTTCCCATGCCCGCTGAAATCCTTCGGTGAGGGCCGTCGTTTCAATCGGTACCCACACGGTTTCCACCCCCTGATCGTTCTTTCNNGGTTATTGCTGATCAGTGAGGCCCGAGTCGCCGGAACTTCGCTATCGAACAGCATAAAGATGTGGGCGTCGTACCCCCGCTCCGGCGGAATGACGTCGACAAATGCCGTGCTCATGCCCACGCTGGCAAGCAATGATGCAAAGGCGACCGTCATGTCATCGCAATCTCCTCCTCGCAACGCAAGGGTTTCTGACGGATATTGCACGCGATCCTTGCTCTTCTTCGGATCGTTTACGTACGTCATCCGAGAGGCAAACTCCCCGAAGATCAACGCGGCAGTCCGGAATCTCTCGAGCAACTTCGATGTCGCAGCGATCGTATCTTTGTGAGCATTGAGCGCGTTCCTCGTGAACCGCAACATGTCCGGCTCCTCCGGCGTCACAAAGTTCCGCAGCGTGATCGCATCGCCATCCCAATCATTCCTCCCACGAATGATGAGTTTCGTTTGGCCCTTGTCATCATACCCCTCGGCAGGCGACGCTTTGACGAACACCTCCGCCGCTCTGAGCACCATCGACGGCACGAGCCTGATTGCTTCATTAAAGATGGCGGTAAACGGAACCTCGACTTCTTCGTTCGGCGCGATGAAATAGGGCTTCGACTCCGTCGGCGCGTCCATGTATTGCTCGACAAAGAATGAGACTCGCGCTTCGATCGATTTGGCCGAGACGTTTCGGATCCTCGCCTTACCGAGGGGTCGATAGGCATGGATTTGATACGACGAGGGGAACACTTCGCTCAGAATCTGTATGTGTTCGATCTTCGCCCATGCGTCGCGCGTCCTACCCAGCGACACGCTCATCGAGAACGTCAATTGATCCGGCGTGAACCGATTATAGCCGATGTCTTGCACACCGTGGGCAACGAACTCATCCACCCTGATATTTCTGCGCGCTTCCTGATTCAGGAAATGGACGTACCCGACATCGAACTTTGCCAGCCCGTACGACCATCCCAACCCTACCGTTGCAGCGGTGACGAATGGAGACGTTTGACTTCCAAAGAACAAACCTTGACGGATTTGAAAAGTCTGATCAGAATCCCATTCGAAACCCACTCCTCCCTTCTTCTGAGTGTCCAGGTCTAGAGCTACGGTTATGCTTGAAGCGTACCGAAACGCCGCACCAACACGGAGGCTCTTGACTGGCCGAAGCCCGTATGAGAGAAGTTCCCGCGGTATTTCACTTTCCGTCAATCGAAAGAGATTCTTCGCAACGATTCCAAACGTCCATTGAGACGAGTACTGCCAGTTTAGTCCCACGTCGAGATTCCATGCGTTCGCCACGTAGTCAATCCTTCGGATGCGGGCAAGCGTATCTTGCTGTACAAACAACTCCGTATCCGTTACAAGCTGTTCCCGGAATCGTGCGCTCACACCGAGACCGACTGTGGGAGTCACTCGATAGCCATACCCAAGTGCGTATTCCTCCCGGTAGATGATGCGTTTCTCGACGTCGATTTTTGGTCCGTCTTGTTGGAGTTCGAATGTGCTTGGCTCGAGAAACTCGAGTGAGAGACCCGGAGAATAGCTCCCCGCAATGACGTGGTTGTCAAGAAAGCGCTTCGCCGTTCCGATGGCATAGAGCCCGAACCCGCTCACGGGGGCATTGCTTCTGATTAAGGAATAACCCGATGCCTGGACTTCCCAGTCGCGAATGCTCGCAAGACCGGCAGGATTCCAATCGATACCTGTAATGTCGTTTGCCAACGCGGTCCAAGCACCAAAGCCCACGCCGCGAGCGGAGCCGAGGTGCTGCGCTGAGACATCACACCAGAATATCGAAAGGACAAGAGCAAGCCGGCTTACAATATATGTTGTTTGCTTTGTGGGGAACACGCAGCACTTATTGCGCCGTTAATACTATTTCAAAGCTTCGATCGTCTGGGACTTTGCCAGTTGTCCTTTTGTGATTCGAGTTCTTTTATCGCAACCAAAAGATGAGATTGTGGATGGAGGCAGCTTGTACGAGGACCGATTCCGAATAGCCTGGGATTTGAGTCTTCTTCTGGTTTAATGAGATGAAGGAAAAGAGATAGCGATTGTCGGAACTCAGCGGCAGTGCCTGCAACAGCTTCGCCGGTATCGTGACTGAGTTCTTCCCCCTCTGAACCCCCATGCTGGCGAGCGGCTGCACCACGACGATCGCGTTTGGATTGTACAGGCTGATGACGACTTTGAACGATTCGCCGGCCACGCCATCCCACCGTGCCTGAAGGTCTTCATCCTTCGGCACGATCGACAATGCCTTCGGCTCTATGATCGTGATCTCGTCCGGCCCCTGGATCGTTACGGTAAAGGGCTTCACGGCACCCCGGCCGTCGGCGATAAACGCGTAGTGCTGGCCGGGAATGATCCCCGGATCGACAGGGACACGGTCCAGTTCTTCCACCAGTGCGTAAGATGGACCCGCATTCTGCAGAATGCTCAGGGTGCTGGGGGTTCGATACGGCCTGATAATCTTCGGAAGATTGAGCGCGTTAAGCTTTGCTTTGCCTACGTCAAGTCCCAGATAACCGACGACTCTCCCGGAGTCGGTGATCGGGTTTCGCTTGTCGTTGATCAGGATGCGGGAAAAGGAGAACTTCTTCCGCCCTCCCCCCAGATCGGACTTCACGCTGTTCACAAGAAGTGTCGCGGGAAACATCTGCTCGTCACGGTACAGCAAGCCGGTGGAGTCGACCGATGAATCTATGATGAGTTTCGAATCAAGCTTTTCGACGAAGCGGACATCGAAAACGTGTGCGGACTCATCCGAGACGAGCTCAACAGGGAGCCTTTCCTGACAGCCGGCGAGCCATAGCGTTGCTCCGGCCAACGTAAGCAAGAATCGGAAACACTTCATAAGTCACTCACAATTTCGTTTTCAATATAAGCAAATCCGGTCTCAGTGCAAAACGACGTCGATCACACACTTGCAGCGCAGGCAAAGGCGGCATTCTTAAGAAAGCCAACCGGACTCAGCAAAAACAAAACTGGCTCCAGCCGTTCCCCGGAGCTGGAGCCAGGTGGGGATCCACTATCCGCCGTTACTGCACAGCATACGGGATCCCCCAAAACCTTGTCAAAACCGGTGCTTCTAGATCGCACAACGTCTCTCTGGATATCGCTTCAACCACTGCGTGAAAGACACCGGGTCTCGATTGAGCCCGCACGGTGTTTTCATACGTGTGGATATACCGATCACCAAGTGCATTCTCGAACTTGAGTGGAAGGAGTGTTCGTTGCCCCCATTTCCCTTTGTAACCTGATCGGACAACGACCATGTTCGGCTCTACTTCCGTCGACTCGAGTCTCACGGCAACCTCCACATCTGTTTCGCCGTCGACAGTCGTAATGTGAGGGCTGTTCACGCCGAATGGCCAGATGTTCTCGTTCGGGGACTTCAATGAGATCCATTCGCCAGAAGGTGCTCGTAGATTCAATTCGTCAATGGAGACATTTGCATTCTCGGTCCCGCCAGTGATGAGCGAAACAGCGTTGAGTTTCCAGTTCTTCGAAGAGTCTTTCGTCTTGCCGATACGAAGGAACTGCGCCTTGCGGACACTCTGCTCCTTGAACGGTTTCTCGATAACGGAATGACGCATTCGTGTGCTGAGCTGATACGGCGCAGAGATCTTCAGAACGCCGTTCATCACCCTAGTGATCGTGGCTATCACGCACTCTTCCCCCATTTCCTCGAAAGCCACCGACTTTGATACAGTCCTGATGACCCTCCCCCATTTCAGCGGATAGCCACGGTCGTTGAGTTTCGTCGATCCTCCCACATAGTCTGAGGAATACGCATCGCCGTCATCGAGCGGAACGACGTCGCTGTTTAAGAGGCTGTTGTGCTCGATGACAGATTCAAGATAGGCCTTATCCTTCGGACTCATGCTCTCCTCTTCATTTTTCCTGTTCAAAGCCGGTTATTCCATGTCCAATTCCCGTGCCACTTTGAAATGACAGGAGGCAGGGAACGCCATGTCGGTTAACAACTTGGACTTAAATGAGTTAGCCGTGGATCGTTTGACAATTGGCCTCGCTTCGAAGGGAGGGAAGTGCGGGAATGTAGGAAAGAACTGCCGGAAGGCAGGAGGAACCGGCACAGATTCAGGTAAGATTTACAAAGAGGACGGCATTGAGGCCGAGACTAACTACACACCACCCACGCGCTCATCATCGTCACGAATCAGGAAGTAGTGCTCAGTTCCACTTTCCGGAGAGGAAAGCGCGGATGACTTCGTCCAGGATGGTGTGATACCGCTGCGGAAGGTTCTTGTACTTGGCTTTGAGAGAGGGCTTCACTTCGTCATAACGGCCTCCTCTTTCAAGACCTTCCACCACGTTCCCGAGGTACTCTGAGATTTTCTTACGAACCTTGTCGGTCGCTTCGCTATTGGCGTCGCCGGCGATCGTGAGCACAGTCTGCTCTTTGTTCCATACGCTTTCGAAGAAATACTTAAAGCAGATTCCTCTAAAGTATTCCGCAACCGTTCCCCGATTGAGCCCGCCGAGTTCCTCGGCGGTTTCGGAGATGGAACTGCGAGAGAACTTTTTGAATCGAAGAAGCTCCAGGATCTGGTCCTCGATGTCGAGCCGGTTTCTCATTGAAGAAACAATCTCGGCGGATAGATCTTTCAGTTGAATGAGCTCTCGCCTTTCGGACGTGGCGAGAATTGCTGCGCGCTTGATGGTGCTTTCGAGCTCTCGCACATTTCCCGGCCACTGATATTGAAGAAATGCGTCAATCACGGTGGATGAGAGGGAAAGCAATTGACCCTCACTTCTGAGGAAATGCTCTGCAAGTGCCGGGATATCTCCTTTTCGCTCCCGAAGAGGGGGGAGCTGAACCGTGAAGACATTCAATCGATAATAAAGATCTTCGCGGAATTTCTTCGCGTCGACAAGGTCCTTGACGTTACGGTTCGTTGCAGCAATGATGCGGATATCGACTCTTCTCGTTGAAGACGAACCCACCCGCTCGAACTCACCCGCTTGCACAACTCTCAGAAGCTTCACTTGAAATGCCTCACTCGTCTCAGCGATCTCATCCAGAAAGATCGTGCCACCGTCGGCGTGCTCGAATCGGCCAATCTTCTCCTTGATCGCCCCCGTGAATGAGCCTTTTTCGTG
>DMMN01000341.1 GCA_003453835.1 Bacteroidota bacterium
TTCATGAGGCGGTCAACTTGAGTTTAGAACTAACATCGCAGGGTCGAGTTCATCACCGTCAGCGCTTCGCCGGCAATGCTCAGATGCTTCACTCCCGCGCCGCTCACGCGCAGGCGGATCTTCACCCTTCCCCTCCTGCCGATGAAGTCCCCTTGCTCCCCGATGAACTCGATACGCGCGTCAGGCAAAATGAGAGACGGGATGTAGTGTCCGGCCGGGACGGCATACCGATAGAGATAATACCCCAGCGGACCGTTCGCCGATCCCGTGACGGGATCCTCATCGATGCCGACGGCTGGAGCAAAGAAACGCGAGTGAACGGAAGAACTTTCCTCGATCGTCTTGAGGCTGAAGACGCAGACCCCCAACGTTCGTGTCGCATTATTGAACGCCCGCAATCTCGCGTAATCCGGCTCCAACGATTTCAGAGTAGTGAGTTTCTTCAGAGGCAAGTAAAGATACGAGCTCGAGACGTACGGTAGGCGCGTCAGGACTTCCGATGAACGAACGCCCAGGCAGCGCAGGAGCTCTGGCGGCACCTTCCTGCGGGTGCGGAACTTCGGAACGGGGATCTGGAACTCGACGATCGTGCCCGAAAATTTCTTTTCGACAACGATGCCGAGGATGCCGCTTTTTGTCTGGAGCCCGAATGAGTACGTTCCGTTCCCCTTCATACCATGGAGTTCCTCTTCGGCCAAAGCGTGGAAGCCGGCGATCGTTGCATGGCCGCAGAGCGGAACCTCTGCATTGGGCGTGAACCATCGAATCTGCAGGTCGGCGCTCTTCGAGGTCGCCGGAAGGACGAACGCAGTTTCAGACAGGTTCATCTCACGGGCGATCGCCTGCATCTTGGCATCGCTCAGTCCTTTTGCATCAAGGACAACCCCCGCCGGATTCCCGGAAAACGGTTCATGCGTGAAGGCATCGATGTGTTTGATCTGATAGGTTTTCATATGCCGATTGTCTGGACGATTATTTTTCTTTCCCGTGGTCTGTTGTCGAAATCGATGAGCACAATCTGTTGCCAGGTGCCGAGCAAGAGCGCACCGTTCGCAAAGGGGATCGTGAGAGACGGCCCTACGAGCGCTGCACGGACGTGGGAATGGCCGTTCCCGTCATGCCACGTATCGTCATGATGATACCGAGCTCCTTCCGGAGCGACGCGATTCAATGCCTCAGGGATGTCTCTTCGAAGTCCCGGTTCGAATTCGGTCGTCGTGACGGAAGCCGTTGAACCGACCACAAAGACGGTCACGTTGCCTTCTTTCAACGAGCGCTTCGCGAGGATCGCGGCAACATTGGCCGTAATGTCGAGGACTTCCGAGTTCCCCTTCGTCGAGATCAAGAATGAATCGGTCAGGACTTCCAAAGACATAGCGCGCTCAGGGCCTTCTGATCTTTGATGAAATAGACGAACGGCGGCTTCGCAAAGAACGAATCCGGGACGATCGCCCGCACATCACGAGCGAGAGTTTCTTCAAAGACCGTTTTTCCATCTTCCGCATCGATAATGACGAACCGATTTTGAAAAAGCGGAGCTTCAGTCTTCGATGGCTTGCCGGCCGCGTGATAACCCAGCAGAATGTACCCTTGCTCCTTGATGAATTCGATGTGGCCGACGACATTTGCTCCCTTTGTCACCTTCCTGGCGAGAGCACGTTCGCGTGAGTCGCTGCCGGGATCGAGATTCTCCGGGAATCGGAAAGCACGCATCGACAACGCGTCGAGCGCACGCTCCCGCAACTCCCCGAGTTCGTCAAGGGATTCCTCATACGTCTCCTCCACCATACCCGTCTGAAGATCTAATCCGTATCCGATTCTCTTTTCGAACTTTTCTTCGAGGCAGTACACCCTTCCCTCAAAACCGAACCAGTAACCGAGATGATCGCTCTTCCACAACTCTTTGCCCGACTCGACATCGAGTGCATGGATCTTCTTGTGTTGCGGGAGGTCGGGCTTCGCATACTCGTGGAGGAGCAGCACGTTCTCCTGGATTGCCTCTATCCCAATCCACCACGGCTCTTCAAGTCTTCTTTCTTGCCAAAGCGCGGAGCCCGTCGTTTCATCCAGGCAGAAGAACGTCGCAAGTTTCTGATCCTGGTGGCGGCACTCCCCTATGATCCGACCGGCTTCCGAAAACAGAATTCGCCAGATTGTGCCGCCGGCATCGTATGTCCAATCAGGCGTCCGCCGACGCGATTGAAAAAGCGAACGGATCTTCATCGGGCACCAAAGACGCCGCTCAACGTAGCACTATTTCGACGGATTTTCAAGGAATCTCAATCTCCTCCGGGAGATCGACGAGAAGAGTATCCTCCCCCATCGCGCCGAAGAGTCCAAGTCCGCCTTGAATGTTGGAGTAGTCAGGAAGATCTGTCCGGATCGAAAATTTATCCTGGAAGCCGCTCACAATATTGTAGTAGTTGTAGAGGTTGACGTCGACTTGTGTGAGAATGAAGACGGCACGTTTGAACCGAAACTCGAACGCGGCATACTTTGATTTGAGTCCCTTCAGAAATAACCTGTACGCCGGCCGCGCGAAGCCGAACGTCTCCATCGTCTGGCGAGCGGTCGTTTCTGATGATCTCCGCGTGAGCGCCGGATAGATGAACTGATCCTTGTTGGGGCCGGAAGTCTCGATTGATGCAGGGACCTCAAGCCGCTGCGGGCTCCACGCACCGCCGCTCCGGATCTCGAAGTCAATGTACCAACGAATCATGAAACCGCGGGAGAGGGGCGATAACGTCAGATAGATGTAGATGTCTTCATTGAACTTTTCCGGTTCTTTCATGACATAGGCGTTTGCGAGCAGGACGGATCCTTTGCCCGGGACGGACGTCGCGGCAGACACGTTCCCCAGAGGCGATACCACCGCGAGCGAGTACCGGGACCCCTGGTTGATCGCGAGGGGGTAGGCGACGTAGGCCGCGAGCTCAGTCGAGTATCGACTCTTGTCAATCCTGAAGATGGTTGTGTCGCGCAGCCGGTGGGTTATCGATTCCGTCGTCAACGAAACCTGCGCATTCCGCACGGGCGTTTCCGCACCGACCTCCAGCGGATCGAACCCGGTGGGATTGTAGGTCGTGTAGACCCTCACGTATTGCGTATCGGCCCGCGTCGTGAGGACGGCATAGACCACCAGCTTCTCCCGATAGGAACCCTTCGGCTCGAATGGGGTGTCACATCCTCCCAGGATGAGAAGTCCGACCGCTCCATTTCGTATGAGAGCTCGAATGTTCATTCCTCAGTACTCAAGATTCAACGTCGCCGACGGAAAGAACGGAAGCATGGTGATCTGCCGCCCCGTTTGCCGATCGAAGTAGAAGATATTCCGATGATCGTACACGTTGATGATGTGGACCCCAACGTTTCCTTTGATCGGGTTGAGGGTAAACGTGTACGTGACGCTCGCATCGAGTCGGTGGTACGACGGAAGCCTGGAATCGTTCTTGGGGCCGAGGATCGAATACGGCTTTCCCGTTTCTCCGAACGGCCACCCTCTAAAGATGTCACCGTACCCCAGTCGATCATAATATCCCACCGTTTGCGTGAACGGAAAGCCGCTCCCCACCTCCCACCGCATCGTCACGTCGAGATCAGTGAGCAGATGGAGCACCGCAAGAAGGTTGACGTTGTGGCGCCGGTCGTAGCGGGGAGGATAGGTGAGACCGTCGGAAGTGATCGTCGTCCAACCGAGCGTATACGCCGCATACACATCGAGAAGTGGAATTCCAAATCGGACCAGTGCTTCAAAACCGTACGACTCTCCCTTGCCGTTGACGTAGTCCGGATCTCGCGCATCGATTTTGTCGCGGTTGTAGCTGATCAACGACCCGTAGGACTTGAAGTAGCTCTGCACGTTCATCGAGAGAGTCGGAAGGATGTTCCCCTCCAGTCCGACAACGTAATGGTCTGCCTGTTCCGGCTGCAGCTCGTCCGGCACGCGTATCCAGGCGTCGAAGATAGAGATGACGTCGTCTTCGTTATTGACCGTGATGATATTCTGATTGAACCTGCCGTAGGACGCTTTCGCCTTCCATTCCTCGAACAATGAGTAGCTCACATTCAGCCTCGGTTGGATGACGCTGATTCCCGCGCCCCGGTCGAACATCGAGCTCACGTCGACATGAAAGCCGCCGTCCATTTGAAGCTGCCCCATCGACGCCTGATAGCGAAACCAGGTGGAGGTTTCCACAAACGCGCTGTAGAGCCGCCTGGGTGTTCCGTATGTGTTGATAAGATTGTATTCGAGCGTGGGGAAGCTAAACTCGAATCCGAAAAAATACAGATCACGAGAGTCGGTGTACATCGTCGCGTTTGCACGCACGCCAACCTCTCGCACGCTTGTCGAAGCCGGCGAACCGCTCTTGGATGCTTTCGGATCGCGGCGGGCCCTGAACGTGTTTTCAAAACCGACGGCGTTGATGTACACGCGATCCTGAATCAGGCCGGAGGCGGTGAAACCCACCGCATCGTTCCTCCAGAAGTAGTCCGGCTCTTCCGGATTTGAGGACTTGAGATCATCACCGCTAAAAAACGTCTGGAAGCCGTACTTCCCGTGGGCGGATCCTTCCACCGTAACCTTCGCGAAGGCGTCAAAGAACGAGAGGGGTACGTCCTTCTGCAGAAAATCCTTGAACGTGTTGGAAAACAATGACTTCCTTCCGCTTACGACAATGGTCGCATCCCCGATCAGGGGTCCCTCGATCTGCAGTTTGCTCGAAATGAAATTGATGTTTGCTTTCCCCGAAACGACATTCGCCCGACCGTCGCGTGTGGTCATATTCACGACCGAAGAAAGTCTTCCGCCAAATCCGGGAGGAAACGCACCCGTGTAGACCTCTGTCGTCTTGATGATATCCGAGTCGAAGATGCTGAAGATGCCGAAGGCGTGGTACGGATTGTAGATCTTCATTCCGTCGAGCAGAATCAAGTTCTGATCTCCCCCGCCACCCCGGACGTAGAACTGGGAATTGACGTCGCTTGTGGAGACGATGCCGGGCAGAATCTTGATCGAGCGGAAAATGTCCTCCTGCACCGTCGTGGGCACAAGTTTCACATCCCGCTGGTCGAGGACGTGGATACTGGTGTTGATTTCCGTCAGCTCTCGCTTCGCCTGATCGGTGACGACGATCTCCGAGAACTCGACGGCTTTTGGAGCGAGCTCAAGATTCAGGACAACGGACTGACCCGGGAGAACATTGATCGTTCTCGACTTCGTCTGATAACCAATGGAGCTCACCGTCACGATGTATGCTCCGGGACGAACATTCGACACGAGATAGAAACCCTGAATGTTCGAGGCAGCTCCCTTGTTTGAATTCTTGAGCACGATGTTGGCAAATGGGATCTTCTCACCGGTTGTACTGTCGGACACAACGCCGCGGATATCGACGCCCTGGGCGAGGAGAGGAACGGAGGCAACAATCAGAAGAAGAAACGCGAAGACGCGCGAGGGCAAGCAGGTTGATCTTTCGTCTGTTCGATGCGGAAAAAGTAAATAAATTCCGGGTGAGATGCCATTCACACTTGGCGGGAGGAATCCGCTTGAGGTTGATGCGCGAGGAGCCATGCTTCGTTGCAACTCCCGGAAGTTCTTCGTATGTTCGTTCGCGTTTTTCACCTATCACCGGAGAGATCTTGAAGAAACTCATTCCCTTCCTTCTTGCACTCGTCCTCGAATGGTCTTGCCGACCTGGCAGCAGCCCGGATTCTGCTTCGTTCCATGGAGATATTTCCGCTTCGATGGAGAAGCTCGTCGATGGCGATCGCGCCATGGCAAGCGTCGAGTACTTCACACGGTTCTGGCGGATCGGCGGCGGACCCGGCTTCGACTCGTGTCTCAACTACATTGAGACGAACCTGGTTAGACTCGGCTTCTCGGAGGGGACTTCCAAGCAGAGTGCGGCAAGGACCTTTCACGTTCAGGAGGACGTGACGGCCGAGCAGATCTGGACTCCGGAGGACGCCATCCTCGCCCTTGAAATCCCGGAGCAGCGAGTTCTTCATTCGTTCAGCCAAACGCCGGTGATGCTGTGCCAAAACTCGTTTCCGGCTGAAGTAACAGCGGAACTTGTCTACGTCAAAGGAGGAGGGAAACCAACCGACTATGATCAGGTCGACGTGCGGGGGAAAGTCGTCCTCTGTGATGCACCTCCCGGCGTGTACAGGCTCGCCATGGACCGAGGAGCCGTCGGCCTCGTCTCCTCTTTCGTTCCGAAACACAACAGCCCGGAGCTTCACCCCGACATCATCGCGGAATCCGGAATCCCCTACGATGACACGCGAAAACCATTTGCCCTCAAGACCTCACCACGGACTGCCGCTGAGCTTCAACAGATGCTTCGCGATCAGCATATCTCGGTTCGCATCTTTGTGAAGACATCCTTCAAATCGGCTCCCATTAGGACTCTTGTTGCCGAAATTGCCGGCGCGGTTAAGCCGGATGAGCGAATTGTCTTAGCCGCACACCTCGATCATTACAAGCCGGGGGCAAATGACAATGCGAGCGGCTCTGCCACACTTCTGGAAATCCTTCGGGCGATTTCCTCCGGCATCCAATCAGGCCGGCTCCCGCAGCCGGCGAGGACGCTCACGTTTCTTTGGGTCGATGAATACAAGGGAACCAGCCTTTGGATGAAGAAGCATGAGGCATTACTGAAGGATGTCCGCGCAGTGTTCGTCCTGGATATGGTGGGCGGTGATCCGAAAAAGACGGGGGGAACATTCCGGGTCGAGCGAATGCCGGACCCCGCCGCTATTTGGTTTCGACCTCCCGAACAACACTCCGGCTGGGGCGCCGGCAATTGGGACAAGGCGAAGCTCTTCGGAAGTTTCCTGAATGACTTCTATCTTTCCGTTGTGGAGCGACGCGCGAGGGCGACAGGATGGAACATCACGTACAACGTCTGGGAAGGGGGAAGCGATCATGATCCGTTCCTCTGGAAGGGAATCCCCGCCATTCTGAGCTGGCACTTCCCCGATTTCGGATACCACTCGAGCATGGATGTGTCTGAGAATGTCAGCCCGATTGAGATGAAGCATGCCGGTGCGAGCATCGGCACAGCGGCACTAACGCTCGCGGCGGGAACGGAAACTGCTGCCTGGGAGATTCTCAAAAACGTCGCTCTGGCCGCCGAGGCGAGGTCTATGATCTTAAGCAGCCAGGTTAAGGACGCGCTCATGGAAGCTGAAGCTGGTGGTGCTACGACGCTGGAGCCTGTCCGAAAGCAGGAGCGGGAGATGTTGGAAGCGTGGAGGAAATGGTATGATGAAGCCTTGGAGTCCGTGCTGACGGTGCCGATCACACCTCCCACGGAATCTCTCAAGAATGAAGTGCGACGAGCCGTTGAAGACCATCGCTTCCGGATCGACAATCTCATCGCCGCAATGGGCTTGTAGCGATCGGGTTTCGAGCTGAACTATTTGACCAATTCCTTCGACCGTTGCTCGTCGAGGAACTCTTCCACCAGCCGAGAGTTCTTCAGAGCAGACTCGATCCGCCTCAACGCCTCTCGGATATCTTCGGCCGAGGAGACGTACGAGAGCCGGATGTATTCCTGATCTTCTTCTTTCGGGCGCGTTCCGAAACATTGCCGTCCAAGCACCGCAACGCCCGCTTTGTGAAGCAGAAATTGCTGTAACTGCCGGGAGTCTTTGAAGCCGTGCTTCC
Source organism: Bacteroidota bacterium (assembly GCA_003453835.1). Lineage (GTDB taxonomy): Bacteria > Bacteroidota > Ignavibacteria > UBA10030 > UBA10030 > UBA10030. Next base: position 7,673 of record DMMN01000341.1, read on the forward strand.
GGCAGACTCTTGTTACATTGGGATAGACGTAAAACGCACCAGCCGGCTTTCTGCAGAAGAACCCATCAATGAGATTCAATCCCTCAACGATCAAATCTCGATTACTTCGGAATCCCTCCACCATGTCTTCCACATACCGCTGTGAACCGGCGAGCGCCTCGATGGCTGCGTGCTGAGTGAAGGTGGCCGTGCAGGAGACGGAGTTCGTCATGAGTCTCGCGACAGAGAAGGCGAGNNCCCTCGTACACGATCCGTGAGTAGATCTCATCGGAGAGAACCCAGAAATCGTGCTTCAATGCCAGCTCCGCAACCTCATGCAGATCCTGCTTCGGAATCATCCCGCCGGTCGGATTGTGTGGAGAGTTCACGATGACCATCCTGGTTCGATCCGTGACTTTCGAGCG